>NZ_CAXBHN010000017.1:0-57936 GCF_963975605.1 uncultured Zhongshania sp.
AGCCCCGAGGTTTATGGATCCTCAATCGAGTTGAGGATGACGGTTAGGGGGTTGAGGATGACGATTGCTAGGGTTGGTGGTTACCGACGGCGAGGCGCGTTTAGGATGATGGCTGGGAAGCGTCGCTTATTACGGTCGGGTGCATGTTGTGAATGACGGCACCATACTACGTCATCCCCGACCCCGATCGGGGATCCAGATGAGCGAAAGCGAATGCCTGTGTTTTTTTGAAGTCAGACACCCGACATGCCCCTCTCTTGCCTCTCACACGGTTGTTTGTCATCGTGAAGCGAGTATATTCCGTATCAATTTATTCAAAACAGTGAGGAGTAAGAAATGCGTTTTTTTGCCATGTTACTTACGTTAGTCCTGAGCAGTTCGGTTTTACATGCAGCGGTCGTCGAAGAAAAGCTGACGTTGCCGAATGGTTTGGGAACTGCCGTGCTGTATCACGATAGTGCGGTGACCAAGGCGGCACCTGCGGTGGTGGTTGTGCATGAGTGGTGGGGGCTGAATGATTACGCTCGCGAGCGCGCGAAGCAATTAGCTGAGCTGGGTTACACGGCGATTGCGGTGGATATGTATGGCACCGGTAAGTCGACCACTCACCCTAAAGACGCGACGGCGTTTATGAATGCGGCTTTGGCTGAGCCAGAAAAAATGAATGCGCGCTTTGATGCGGCCTTGGGCATTTTGCGTAAGCAGTCCTCGGTCGATGGCGATAAGTTATTCGCCATTGGCTATTGTTTTGGCGGGGCGGTGGTCCTAAATCAGGCGCGTCGTGGATTGGATTTGGCTGGGGTGGCGAGCTTCCACGGCTCTCTGGGTACTGAAACGCAAGTTGAGCCCGGCACCATTAAAGCAAAAGTGTTAGTGGCTACTGGTGGCGCTGATCCGATGGTGCCCGCTAAGCAAGTGGCAGGTTTTGTTGAGGAGATGACGAACGCTGGTGCTAACTTTGAGTTGTTAAGCTTTCCCAATGTAGTGCACAGCTTTACAAATCCGGGCTCAACGGCGCTTGGTAAAAAATATGACATGCCGCTGGCATATGATGCTAATGCAGACAAGGTGAGCTGGGCGGCGTTGATGGATATGCTGGCAAAGTAAGCTTGGCGCAGTGATTGCTTCGCTCTGTTTGTTTGAATCGATCAGGCAGCAGGGCGAGGCATAATCCGGTTTCGTTTTATGGCGTCTGATTTGAGTTCTTTTAGCTCTTTTAGTCAGCAGACAGAGGCGAGATATGGCCAAGTGCTATCGGGTAAAGAGGAGTGCCATTCATGGTAAGGGGCTATTCGCCCGCGTTTCTATTCCCGAAGGTACCCAACTTGGGGTGTGTAAAACGCGAACAGCGAGTGAGGCCGGTTTACACACGCTGACCATGCCCGATGGTCAGCTCATTGATGTGACCTGTAGTTTGAAATACATCAACCATCACAAATCAGCCAACGTTATTTATTACGATGACCTTAGTGTTGTCGCGCTGCGCGATATTGGCGCCGGTGAAGAGTTATTGCACGACTACGGTGACGAGTGGCAGTAATAGAGCATCGTATTTTGGTATATAGCACGCTTGCTAAGATAAAAAATAATGCGCTCCAATATATGAAAACACCAGCAGCGCCACAACGATCGCGCTATTGCTGATCAGGCCATATCGCAAGCTAGGCTTGATAATGCGGTTGTTTAAGTAGAGCAGTGTCAGTGCTAAAAACGGCATGAATAACGCGCCGGTGACGGAATATAAAATAATTAGCCATACCGGTTTGCCCAAATAGAGTAGAGCGATGGGCGGTATGGCGATATACAGCAAGGCCAGCCGGTAGCCCTTGTCGCTGGAGTCTATTTTGCTGAGTTTGCTGCGCCACTGTGCGGTCGAGTCGGTAAATATATACGGAACACCCTGCCATACCCCGAGCATTGAGCTGAATACCGCGGCCCAAACACCAATTAAAAATAGTTCTTTAAAGACGGGGCTGAGCAATAAGCCAAGTTGGTCGGCCATGGCGATCAATATATGGGTGCCAGATTCTGATTCCGGCGCAGATTGGGCTGCCAGTATCATGATACCCATGCCAAACAAGGCGGTGATCGAATAGGCAACCAGGAGGTCAATGCGGGCAATTTTTAGAGAGTCGGTGTTATGCCAGCCTTTTTCCCGCATCCAATAGCCGTAACACAGCAGGGTAACGCTGCCACCGACGCCGCCGATCAGCGCCATGACTAAATTAAAATTCTCGCTGATATCACCGAGTGTTGTCGAGGAGCTGCCAATGCTCGACCAATCGCTAGCCAGTAGCGCGGCCATCACCGTCGCAAACATCAGGAGTATCAGCGCTTTCATCGCTTGCTCAAACAGCGAATAGCGGCCGAACAGCACCAGCGCTATAGCGAGTAAAGAATGCAGTGAGGCCCAGCTATTGATAGACAGCTGGGGGAATAGCGCATTGGCGGCCAAGCCACATGCGGCCATTAATGCGGCGCCAACTAAAAATGCCCAGATAAATAAATACGCTAGAAAGTAATAATTTATCCAGCGCGGTAAATGCTGTAACCAGCCCGTTAGCAAGCTTGTGCCGCTGGCGAGCTGCCAACGCGCTAGACCTTCATTGAGCGCCAGCTTGATGACGGCGCCGAAGGCGATGGCCCACAGTAGTTGTGTGCCAAGCTTGGCGCCCGATACGGCGGCGGCCACTAAATCTCCGGCGCCTAAACCGGTGGCGGCAACAACGAAGCCGGGGCCGATCAGTGTAAGGGCGCGGAGCTGCTTCATACTGCGTGTCCTGTTAGGATGAGGTTTGGTGATGGCGTCTGAGATTAAAATTCCTCGGTAAACGAATAGTAGATTACTGTAGTGGTCTACGGTAGTGACACGGACAAAGGAAATAGGTGTATTTCAAGATATGAGTGAAAAGGATAAATCACTTCACGGCCTTAAAACGGGCGCTTTCTCGCGGCGCTTTGAATTGTCGAAATTGGGCGTTCGCTACGGTGCACGGGCGGTGCGGCAAAATATTTGGCAGCGCTTTAGCGGCGATAATGATGCGGCGTTGGCCAAGCGAACCGAGAATATCGATTTCTTCGTGGAAGAGCTTGGCCGCTTAAAGGGCAGTGTCGTCAAAATTGGTCAAATAATGGCGACCTACAGCGACTATATGATGCCGCCCGAGGTTGCCGAGGCGCTGCATAAACTAGAAGACAATACCCCGCCCATGTCCTGGCAATCTATTCGCAAGGTCTTAGTTAATGAATTGGGCGAAGAGGCCCTGGCGCACTTAGAGATAGATACCCAGCCACTGGCGGCGGCGTCGCTGGGCCAGGTCCATCGCGCCGTGTTGCGTGATACCGGCGAACAGCTTTGTATTAAGGTGCAATATCCGGGGGTGGAACACACCATCGATGCGGATTTCAGCGCGGTAATGCAATTGCTGAAAGTGTCGCGCCTCATGCCCAGTGTGCGCAATTTAGACGACTGGTTTGGTGATATCCGTTTACTGCTTCATAAAGAAGTCGATTACGAGCAGGAGCGTCGTGATCTGGATTTTGTTAGACATGCGCTGCGTGAAGATTCCCGTTTTGTGGTGCCCAAAAGCTACCCCGCATTTTGTACCCGTCGGGTATTAACAATGAGCTATGAGCAGGCGACCTCAGTTAACTCTGCGGACGTTGCCGCACTTGCTCAGCCGCGCAGAAATCGCTTGGGTAAAGCGGTGCTAGAACTGTTTCTCAGCGAACTTTTCGAATGGCGTCGTATGCAAACCGATCCCAATTTTGGCAATTTTCGGGTGCGCATAGACGAAGAGGGTGACGACGATAAATTGCTTCTGCTGGATTTTGGCGCCATGCGATTATTGCCTGAGGACTTTGCCAGCGAGTTTTGCGATATGTTGCTGGCTGCCTGCCAGCGCGATAAGCCTAGGTTTTTGGAATACTCAATAAGCTTGGGCTTTATGAGGTCGCATTTCCCCCAGTCGGTGCTCGATAACTTTGTGGATATCGGTGTCGATATTGCGGAACCGCTGCGGGCAATCGATGAACACGTGCCAGCGCGGGCAGTTACCGAAGACGGACATTACTGGTGGCGTAACAGCGGATTGCCCCAGCGTATTGCCAAGCGCGCAGTAGCTGCGTCTATCAGTAAATACTTCGCTTTGCCCCCCAAGGATTTTTTGTACGTGATGCGCAAACTGATGGGAGTGTATGCCTTGATCGCCTTATTGGATGCGCAATTTAACGCCGATGGAGCAGTGGAAAAATATTTACCTAAGCCTGAAAACAAAAAAGGCCGCAAAGCGGCCAAATAATATAGAGACTGAATGAGGGTAATTCCTAAACTTCGAGTAGTGTTACGTCGAATAAGTTCATTTGGTTTACATCATTGATTGAGCAATACCTTCTACATCTAGAGTCAGCTCCACAATTTGCGATGCTGGGCCCAGATCGTAGTCGATACCAAAGTCTTTTAATGCGATTTCAGTGGTGCCGTGGAAGCCTTGGCGAACACCGCCCCAAGGGTCTTTGCCGCCGCCGATTTCAGTTACGGCAATCGTCACGGGCTTGCTTACGCCGTGCAATGTAAGCGTGCCTTTTAACTCTGCTTTGCCATCGCCAAGCGCTTTAAAGCTGGTGCTTTTAAAGGTGGCGGTGGGGTATTTGTCTACCGCTAAAAAGTCTTTGCCGCGCAAGTGCTTGTCACGCTCAGCATGGTTGCTGTCTACGCTGGCGGTTTTAATGGTGACATCCACAGTAGATGCTTCTGGTTTGGCTGGGTCGTAGTTAAAGCGGCCTTCAAAGTCATTGAAACGCCCGTACAACCAGCTGTAGCCAAGGTGTTTGATTTTAAATTGCACAAACGCGTGGGCGCCGGCGGTATCAATTTTGTATTCCGCTGCGTGTAGTGCGCTAGTAAAACCTAGCAGAGCGGTGAAGCCGAGAGCGATTAGCTTTTTCATAGTTCACATTCCTTTTGAGTTGAGTTCACTTGGTGCTGTTGGCGTCACGACCGAGCATCTTTAGCAGGGTCGAGTCGCGGTTTATAAAGTGATGTTTCAATGCGGCTAGCGCATGAACACCGGCGAGTAAAATCAGAATCCAGGCGAGGATTTCGTGGACCTCGCCGGCGATATCTTCTTGGTCGGGCAGGTCATGTAGTGTCGCTGGCACATTAAATAGACCGAAAACATCAATGGGTCGACCGTCGGCTGTTGAAATTAAATACCCGGCAACCATTAACGCCAACATCAAACCATATAAAGCAAAGTGGGTAAGGTGGGCGGTAACTCGCTCCCACGTTTTTAGCGCTGGATCGTCACTGGGGCGAATATTGATGTTACGCCACACGATGCGCGCCAGCAGCGCGATGAATAATAAAATGCCAATGCCTTTGTGGAGGGTTGGGCCATCTCTATACCAGGGATCATAATATGACAGCTGGCGCATCCAAATGCCCAGCGCGAACATGCCAATCACCGTAAGCGCCATAAGCCAATGTATTCCCACGCTGACCCAGCCATAGCGGCTGTTAGTATTCTTTATTGGCATGGCGAATCTTCCTTTATGGCCCCTTGTTTTCTTGTGACCCAGTATATAAACAATAAATTAATAGAAAAGTGCAAAATTCTGGGTTAATTGATCAGAATATTAGATATAGATGACGGTAATTGCTGCGTGTGTCGTTTTTAAAGTACTCATTCAACATGATATTGACGAGTACAGTCAGTCCTGCGGAGGTTCAGTGCGAGGCGTTTTCTCGAAAGCATAGTACCCACAGCACTCGCTGCGCTTCTGGCTACTTGGTCGTGGCCGAGTATGACGGAGGTTGCGTTCGCAGTGCGGACTACCACCCGTGTCATCCCCGACCCCGATCGGGGATCCATGAACCTCGGGCTCTGCGCTGTTTCGTAGTCCGAGAAAAGTAAAGGCATTCGCTGTCGCTCATCTGGATCCCCGATCGGAGTCGGGGATGACGGCTTTACTACTTCGAAACGTCTATGTACGTATTAATCAGGCCCACCTCGTTGACGTCTCGGCTAACAATCCCAGCGTATCAAGCTGCAATCCCAATCATACTGACCGACCATTCCTGCCACCAAGCCGTCACCCCCAACCTTCCAAGCCGTCATCCTCAACGCACCGCCGCCGTCATCCTCAACTTGATTGAGGATCCAGCCGCCTCGGGCTATACACCGCAGGGAGCTTTGCCTTGATGAGAGATTAAACAGAATATCAGCCAGTAATGGCGTAAAAGCTTGCCTTTGAACATAGAATCTCGCGTACCCACAGGGCATAAAGGGCAGGCTCTGGGCTTATGGTGAGAGGAAATAACGAAGCAATGGACTGCCGTAGGGCTGACCGGCAGGGCGCCCTTAGGCCCACTATGCCTGCGCCAGTGTGTCTTGCAGGGAGCGACCTGCTTCGCGCTGAACCCGTTAATTTCATGTTGAAGGAGTACTAAGATCCGGAGCTTGAAGCTTAGCTGGGCATTGAATATACTTAACTAATATTTTACTGGTCAAGTATATGGGTGGGTTTTATGACATTGCCAGCATCTCTCAGTTTATTAACGGAGCTCGCTACCTTGAGCTCTTCTTTCATTAAACACGCAGATCGAAAACTAAGTGCGCACGGCATTAGCTTTGCGGAATTTATGGTGATGCATCATCTACGCAATGCGCTAGATCAAACCATGAGCCGCACAGAGCTTGCGGATGCGGTGAGTTTGTCAGCGTCGGGTATCACTAAAAAGCTAAATCCAATGCAGAGACTGCATCTGGTTGAGAAAGAGATAAATCAGCGCGACGCGCGCTTTAGCTTGGTGAAGCTGACACCAACGGGGCTGGAAATTTACAATGACGCGCTTGTCACCTGTATGCATTGCGCAGACGATTTGACCGCGAATATCTCGGCTAAGCAATTGAGTACCGTGCTCGAGATATTCGCAAAGTTAAAATAATTGCCGTGTCTTGGTTTAGCGTGTCAGGGCCGCGATTTAGCGCCCTGCCAGCATATTTGCTAAACGATCGACCTCGGCAACTTCGGCGCTTGCCGGCACCAGTTGAATCTCGTCACAGCCTAGCGCTTCTATGGCGTCCAGCCCGTCTTTGATCGCAATTGGGTCGTGCATCGTCATGGTCTTGGCAATTTTGCGGGCATCGTCTTCGCCAAAGGTTTTCAGGTAGTCGAATACATAATCGCTCAACGCGGACTGGGCGTTATCGGCCAGCGAATACCAGAATCCTCCCATGCGGTAGGGTTTTTGCTCGCGACCTGATTCTTGCCAGGCTTTATCGGCGGAGCTGAAAAAATGATTGATTAAGTCGGGGTTGCCATCCATTGCAAAGCCGTACAGACCGTCGGCCCATTTCGATACCCGCTGAATACTTTTTGGTCCCATTGCCCCCACTAATATCGGCGGGCCGCCTGCCTGAATGGGAGTCGGCCCGATTTCCTCCAAGCCGTCGAGCAACTCGCCGCGCCAGATTTTTTTCATGATAGCGATTTGATCATCCATTCTTTGGAAGCGATTTTTAAAGCTGGCACCAAGTGCCTCATAGTCTTTTTCACGGCCACCCACACCCACGGTTAAGGTGACGCGACCTTCTGACAAAATATCGAGGGTGGCAATTTCTTTGGCCGCTTGCACGGCGCTATGCATCGGCAATACATACAGCGCGGGGATAATGCGGACGCGCTCGGTGGCGGCGGCAGCAAAGGCCAGAATATTACGCATCTCATAGCTATAGCCCGTCACGCGCTCGCCGCAGGACAAGCTATAGAAAGGCCCTTGGTCGATGATTCGGCACCAGTCTTTAAAATTCTGACGACTAATGTTGCGTGGCATATAGGGGAGGCAAACACCTATTTTCATAATTTATCCTGCGGTTTTCTTTTTATTGAGATAAGTGAGTGTACGCGGTCAATTTACATTTAGGGCAATTCGCATAAATTCTTTGCCCAAGGTATAAGAAAATAGACTGGGTCCTTGAGCGAGCCTTAATACATAATGGTTTATCGCCGTGTTGCTGTGCGATTATCAATGAGAATACGCAATAACGAGATACTTGGAATGGATGACTTCATAATCTACGCAAAATTACTGGATGGTCGGGGAGGTGCTCGCGACATTAGTGCAGTTGAGCTCGCTGAATGGCAACCCGAACACGGGGTATTGTGGTTGCATTTTGACTACAGTAAACCTGCTACCTTGGCGTGGTTAGAAGATCATAGTGGTCTCGATGACATTGCTGTTGCCGCACTCGTGGCAGAAGATACGCGGCCCAGGGCAACCTCGCATGGGGGTGGGCTGCTTATGGCACTGCGCGGGGTCAATACGAACCCCGAGGCAGACCCAGAGGACATGGTGTCTATTCGCCTGTGTGTCAGTGAACATCGCATCATCAGCTCTCGTAAAAGAAAGCTGCTCTCCGTCGATGACATTGTGCAGAGCTTTTCCGAGGGAGAGGGCCCCCAATCCAGTGCAGAATTTGTCGCCATGCTTTGCGATCGTTTGGTCAGGCGCATGGCAGTGCCAATAGATAATGCAGAGGATAAAGTCGATGAGCTTGAAGAGAATTTGTTGAGCAATGCTCGCGCAAAATTGCGCAGTGAGCTTGGCCAAGTGCGGCGACAATCTATCGCCCTGCGCCGCTATTTGGCACCACAGCGCGAAGCCTTGAGCTGGGTGCAAAGTGAGCGTTTGTCGTGGTTTGGTGACGCTCAGCGCCTGCAAGTGCGCGAGGTTGGCGACCGCTTGGCGCAATATATAGAGACCCTGGACAGTATTCGTGAGCGTGCGGCGGTCAGCCACGAAGAGCTCGTTAACCAAATATCAGAAGAATCCAATAGCCGCATGTATGTGCTGTCGATTGTGTCGGCGGTATTCTTGCCCTTGGGATTTGCCACGGGCCTGTTGGGTGTCAACGTAGGTGGTATTCCGGGGGCGGATAATAGCAATGCATTTGCTATATTCATCGGTATCTTGCTGGCAATTTCTGGCGGGCTTTTAATTTATTTTCGGTATAAAAAATGGCTATAGATTTTATCGAGATTGCGTCACTTTCCATCGCACCATTAAAGTGGGCGGGGGTGCTTAGTACCATTGTGGCCGGCGCAATTATCGGTTTAGAGCGGCAGATTAGAGGCAAGCCTATCGGTATTCGCACCGCCGCACTTATTTGTTTGGGCACTTATGTGTTTATGGCCATGGCGGTATCGGTGGAGAATGGCGTGACCGATCCCTCAAGGGTGATCGGTCAGATAATTACCGGTATTGGCTTTCTCGGTGCCGGGGTGATTTTGTCCCGCGACGGTATGGTTTTAGGTGTTACCTCTGCGGCGGCAATATGGGTGCTGGCAGCAATTGGCGTGATGATAGGCTTAGATAAATATGGCCCAGCGCTACTCATTGCACTAGTGGTTGTCGGTATTTTGGTTGGGGTGGACGTGTTGGAAAATAGCTTTCACTCCCTCCGCAAAGGCGTGCATCAAAAAATCACAGGGCGCCGCTATCAGAAAAAGCCGCCGCCAGAAAAATGAGTGGCGTGTTGACTAAGCCGAATTCTGGTCAGTCACAAAAGCAGGCTCTCATTTCAAGCCGTCCTTATTGGGCGCTCACATGCCATAGAAGGCATTAAATCACGTCGGATAATCGCCAATGGCCCTTTTTCGGGAGCCGCGGGCTCCCTATTTCGGCCTGCGTGGCGCTAGATAGTTAACCTCGAAACCCCTTCATTGACATCTATACGTCATTGACGTATTTTTGCGGCATGTATACGATCATAGAAACCCCTACATTTACGGCAGGCGCCAAGGATCTTTGGTCTGAAGAAGATCGGGGCGCCTTCTGTGCGTGGCTGGCAGCTAACCCCGAGGCTGGCGACGTTATCCCTGGCAGTGGCGGTTGCCGAAAGGTGCGGTGGCGGAGGCAGGGCGCCGGGAAAAGTGGAGGCGTAAGAGTTATCTATTTTACCCGCCTGCAATGTGGCGAATTGTGGTTGTTGGTGATTTACGCAAAAAGTGTACGGGGAAGTATTCCCGCGCATCTACTCAAATCAATTCGGGAGGCTATTGAGAATGACTAAGCATCAAACTATGACAGGAGAAGAGCTGGGTGAGAAGCTTTTGCAGTCCGTTCGTGAAATGAAGGCGGGTAAAGGCTCTCGTGCAACACAGGTCGCACCCAATGAAGTTGCCGCCGCACGTATGAAAACGGGACTTTCGCAGTCTCAGTTCGCTCAGGCCCTTCATATTTCTGCTCGCACCTTGCAGGAATGGGAACAAGGTCGGCGTAGCCCTTCCGGTGCAGCTAAGGCGCTAATTGGCATCGCCTTCAAGCATCCAGAGGTTATAGCGGAATCATTGCGTGATGCAGGCTAGCCAGGCAAGGCAGCGGAATTTTGGCCGCTGCTTGCAGCCTTGAGGCAGTAGAATTACTAACGGGAATTTCCAAGACCCGGTTCTGGTTAATTTTTGATCTATAAATAGGCAGGTTTCTTGAAATCGGGGGAGATTAAGTTGCGTTATTTGCGGGAATTTCACGTAGGAGCGCGTAATTTTCAAAGAAATGGATTGGCTGGAGTTTTTCTATAGCCTCGTTAAGCATAATTTTGAGTGAGGAAATACCTTGCAACACATCTATCCAGAAAGCTTTTTAGATCTCGTCGCCACGTCAGCTTTGTGTGTTTCTCTAATATGTATGGCTATTAGCTACTGCGGGCTATATAGAAGTCATTCAACAAAGTTATTTTCAATAATTATGGTCGCTTGCCTCGCGATATATTCGTCTCATTGGGCTACATACTTTGCAGCTATATTTATTATCGCAACAGCAGTAACCGAACTCGAATTTTTGCAAAATTTGGCAGCAATTATCAGAAAGAATGAAAGCTACTTCAAATACAAGAAAGAAGAATTATCAGTCGAAGAAAATAGAGAACGTAATAAGTTTGACGCGATAAAGGATGAAATTGCAGTATCAGAGGGAGACGAGAAGGGGCAGAATTTGAGTCCTAACAGCGACAAAATTTCCAGATCTAAAATGCAGGACATTAGTCGTTCTGACTCTATTAAATTGTCGTTCGAAGTTGAATCAAAGGCAATTGAATACCTGGCCAAGGAATATCCTAGAATTGAACGAGGCGTAAGATTTAAAAATGATTCTCAACATGTTGAGCTAGATGGCCTAGTTCAAGGTGAAAAAGGCAAAGGCAGCAAAATATTTGAAATTAAATGGCTTCGAAATGAAAAACATATCCATTCGTTGCTATGGCATGCTAAAAATAAATCGAAGGAAATAGAAAGAAAATATTTTTCAATTACGGGAGAAATCCCTGAAATGTACGTCGTCTTGGTTTCAAATTTTAAATACAGTCTTAGCGAAGGTAGTATGTCGACCTTCAAAACGAGCGCAGACGAAAATGGGATTAACGTTATATTTTTAACGCTGTCAGATTTAGGATTTGAGGTGGAGGAGTAAATGCATAACAATGCCAAGCACCGCGACGTATTTTTCGTTCCTCCTGCGCCGT
Organism: uncultured Zhongshania sp.; assembly: GCF_963975605.1. Taxonomy (NCBI): domain Bacteria; kingdom Pseudomonadati; phylum Pseudomonadota; class Gammaproteobacteria; order Cellvibrionales; family Spongiibacteraceae; genus Zhongshania; species uncultured Zhongshania sp. Next base: position 11,523 of record NZ_CAXBHN010000017.1, read on the forward strand.
AACAGGCGTCCTTGCCTGAAGCGTTAAATTTAAGGAATCGACCAATCAAAACACTAGCGTTCATAGATGAATCAGGAAATACAGATTTGGATACGTCAAAGAAAGATGTCTCCAAGTACTTCATCGTATGCGCTGTGATAATTGATGAGGGCGACTTTCAGGCTTTAAGTGAAGATGTAGCGGAGTTGCGCAAAAAGTACTTTCAAGCTGGTGAAATAAAATCAAGTAAGGTCAGGGATCGTGATAATCATGAGAGGCGGATTAAGATTTTAAGCAGTATTCTTGAATTGGATTTCAAGTTCTACGCAATTGCTGTTGAAAAGGACGCATTAAGAAAGGATGGTGGTTTTCCTCACAAAAGGTCATTCTTGAAATTTATAAATGGTATTTTATATAGGCAATTATTTGAAAATTACCCTGCTATAAAAGTCTATGCGGATGAGCATGGCGGCGAGGATTTCAAAGAGAGCTTTCGGAATTATATTGAAAAGAACCATAAGCCTGATTTATTCTGGGAGTCTGAAATAAATTTAGTGGCAAGCCAAGATAGCACCCTGGTACAACTTGCTGATTTTCTCGCTGGAACGCTAGCCAAAGTATACGAAGGTAAATCCAATCCTGCTCTTAAAGAAAAATACAGATTATTGCTCCAGCAGAAAGCATTAGATATTAAGGAGTGGCCTACCAAGTTTCAGACATATTTTTCTCCTGACCAAACCAGCAAAGAATACGATCAGTTTATTCACTCACATGCGTTATCAAAAGCAGAACTGTTTTTGGAGAAAAACAGAAACAACCAAGATGATGAGAGTAAGTTACAGTTATGCGCTCTAAATCACTTAGTATTCCAGAGTCGTTTGTCTACAAACAAAGAATATATATCTACAAAAAGCTTGCTGTCACATCTTGAGAGTTGCGGTTTTATGAATGTCACGGAGCAGGCAATAAGGTCGACAATTATATCTAAGCTAAGAGATAAAGATGTCATAATTGCAAGTTGCAATAAAGGATATAAAATACCTAGGTGCTATGAAGATCTATTTGATTTTGTAGACCGAGTTAATAGCCTAGTTCTCCCTCTTCTTGAAAGATTAAACAAGGCTAGAAATAGTTATCTCATTGCAAGCAAGCATGATGTCGATTTACTTAAGGGGCCAAACTACCCAGAGATAGTCGACTTTCTGGAAATCCTGAACAAGAAAACAATTTAACAAGGGTGTCAATTTGACGCCCTTACTCTACGCTTCAGGACGCAAATTACACCGGCGTTCGGGATGTTCGCCACCCGCTTTTTACCAGCATCGGGCCTCAAATACACACTATGAAATCTGCTTTGCCAAAATGTGGTCAGCGCCGACTTTTACTGCAGCTTGCTAAAGCTGACGGCGTTTGCACTAAACGCCGTCTGAGTGGGGCTTATGGATGTGATTGCATCACAGCTTCAGCAATACTCTTAATTGGCTCAACCTGATTCATGCTGTAAAAATGAATACCTGGTGCGCCGCCTTCCATCAGAATATGGCAAAGCTCGGTCACAAACTCTGTGCCGAAATCAATGATGCTTTGCTGATCGTCGCCGTAACCTTCTAGTTTCTTGGACAGCCAGCGGGGAATTTCTGCGCCGCAATTGCGGGAGAAGCGCGCCAGATTGGTATAGTTCGTTATCGGCATAATGCCGGGGTAAATCGGCTTGTCGATACCGGCCTTGTCACAGGCGTCTAAAAAGTAGAAGTAGGAATCGGCGCTGAAGAAATACTGGGTGATGGCACTGTTTGCACCGGCGTTCAGTTTATCTTTTAGAAAGCCAATATCGGCATCGTAGCTTTTGCCGTCAGGGTGAATTTCCGGGTAGGCGGCTACTTCTAGTTGAAAGTGATCGCCAGTGTGTTTGCGAATAAATTCAACCAACTCACGAGCATAAACCAAGCGAGTGGCACCCATGCCAGAGGGAATGTCACCGCGCAGGGCAACAATGCGATCAATACCTGCATCTTTGTAGCTGTTTAATAATTCTAAAATCTCAGACTCTTCATCGCCGCCAAAAGACAAGTGCGGCGCAACTGATAAACCTGCCTTTTTAGTTTCCAGCACAATGCCGCGGGTGTTGTCGCGGGTGGAGCCGCCAGCGCCGTAAGTCACCGAAAAGAACTCGGGATTCAGCGCGGCCAATTGGCTGCGGGTGTCTTTTAACTTCTCGCGACCGGCTTCGGTTTTGGGCGGGAAGAATTCAAAGCTGTAACGGTTGGACATGATGTATTCCGGTGATGTTGAAAGACTTTGGTCGGGCGTCGGAGGTCAGGCGTCTGACGTAAAGCGCTTAGCCTTAGCGTCGGACGTCCGACATCAGTCTTCCGACTATCTTAGTACTTATAACTCTCGGGCTTAAATGGTCCTTCAACGCTAACGCCAATATAGTCAGCCTGAGTGGTGCTGAGCTTGGTGATGACGCCACCGAATCCAGCGACCATGTCCGCTGCCACTTCTTCGTCCAGCTTTTTAGGCAATACTTCAACGGTAATGGCAGCCGCTTTAAAGTTATCTTCCAAGTCGGCAAAGCGACGCTCGTAGAGGTACATTTGCGCCAGTACTTGGTTGGCGAATGAGCCATCCATGATACGGCTTGGGTGGCCTGTTGCGTTGCCCAAGTTAACCAAGCGACCCTCAGAAAGCAGAATTAAATGGTCGTTAGTTGCTTTGTTACGGTACACGAGGTGAACCTGTGGTTTAACTTCTTCCCACTCCCAGTTTTTACGCATAAAGGCCGTATCAATTTCGTTGTCGAAGTGACCGATATTGCAGACTACGCAGCCATTTTTCAGGGCCTTCAACATATTTGAATCGCAGACGTTGACGTTGCCTGTGGTGGTAACCAGTAAGTCAGTGTTTCCCAGCACCAAAGTGTTGATGCAGGCTTCAGTGCCGTCGTTGATGCCGTCGATGAATGGTGATACCACTTCATAGCCATCCATGCAGGCTTGCATTGCGCAGATTGGATCGATTTCGGTGATCTTAACAATCATGCCTTCTTGGCGAAGCGATTGTGCAGAACCCTTGCCCACATCACCGTAGCCGATAACCAGCGCTTTCTTACCAGATAACAAGTGGTCTGTGCCGCGTTTGATCGCATCGTTTAAGCTGTGGCGACAGCCGTATTTGTTGTCATTTTTAGACTTGGTCACAGAGTCATTAACGTTGATCGCGGGCACTTTTAGTTCGCCCTTCTTCATCATTTCCTGAAGACGGTGAACACCTGTGGTGGTCTCTTCGGTAATGCCGTGAATGATATCCATCATTTGTGGGTATTTCTGATGAAGCAGGCCGGTTAAGTCGCCGCCGTCATCCAATACCATATTGGCATCCCAAGGCTGGCCATCTTTAAGAATAGTTTGCTCTAAACACCACTCGTATTCTTCTTCGGTTTCGCCTTTCCAAGCGAAAACAGGGATACCCGCAGCGGCAATTGCAGCGGCAGCGTGGTCCTGGGTAGAGAAAATATTACATGAAGACCAGCGCACTTCGGCACCGAGTTCAATCAAAGTTTCGATCAATACGCCGGTTTGAATTGTCATGTGAATGCAGCCGAGAATTTTAGCGCCAGCTAATGGCTTGTCTGCGCCGTACTTGCTGCGCAGTGCCATCAGTGCTGGCATTTCGCCTTCTGCGATACTGAGTTCTTTGCGCCCCCATGCTGCTAGGCTGATGTCGGCTACTTTGTAATCTGTGAATGTTGTCATGTTGTATTCCTCTGTAAGCTAAATGCTGGACGGGAGATGGGAGACGCAAATGCGTATCAGCCGATACTCGCCCTAAGTCGGTTAATTAGTGCAGCTAGTTTTGCGAAAACGCGTTCCAAGGTTGGCTGCCAATTTTCTTTTTCGTTTATATATTCTAGTACCCTTTCAATTTGAAAATGACGTGTGACTCTGTAGGTTGGGTGGAGCGCTAGCGATACCCAACAAATGGTGGTGGAGCATCCCACTATGTTGGGCTTCGTTCCTCACCCCAACCTACGACCTGCCAATTTTCTTTTTCGTTTATATAGCCTAGTACTCTTTCAATTTGAAAATGACGTGTGACTTTGTAGGTTGGGTGGAGCGCTAGCGATACCCAACAAACGGTGGTAGAGCGTCTCACTATGTTGGGGTTCGTTCCTCACCCCAACCTACGACCTGCCAATTTTCTTGTTCGTTTATATATTCTAGTACCCTTTCAATTTGAAAATGACGTGTGACTTTGTAGGTTGGGTGGAGCGCTAGCGATACCCAACAAACGGTGGTGGAGCATCCCGCTATGTTGGGGTTCGTTCCTCACCCCAACCTACGAGCTAAATTCATCGCTTCTTGCCAAACCAATAATTTTTGATACTTCCGCCGATCCATGGCAGTTCTCCATTTTTACGTCAGGCATCCAACTTCAGACGCCCGACTCAGTTTTACAATGCTGCCTTCAACGCCTCTGCCCGATCTGTTTTTTCCCAGCTAAATGCAGTGCTGGTTTCAGATTTGGTTTCGCCGTTCTCTTTCCAGGTATAGGTGTGCTCGTAGGGATCGCGACCGAAGTGACCGTATGCGGCGGTCGGCTGGTACATGGGGTGCGCCAAGTCCAGCATTTTGGTGATGCCGTAGGGGCGTAGGTCAAATACCTCACGTACTGCGGCGATTAATTTATCGTCGCTGACTTTGCCGGTGCCAAAGGTGTTGATTGAGATAGAGGTTGGTTCTGCAACACCGATTGCGTATGACACTTGAATTTCACAGCGATCGGCTAGGCCTGCAGCGACGATATTCTTGGCAACATAACGACCCGCATACGCCGCGCTGCGGTCAACTTTCGATGGATCTTTACCCGAGAACGCGCCGCCACCGTGACGTGCCATGCCGCCGTAGGTGTCTACGATGATCTTACGACCGGTTAAGCCGCAGTCGCCTACCGGGCCGCCGATGACAAATTTGCCGGTGGGGTTGATGTGGTATTTGGTGCCGGCGTGCAGCAGCTCTGCAGGTAATACGTTTTTAATAATCTCTTCACGCACGGCTTCTTGTAAGTCGCTCAGTGAAATTTCCGGATTGTGCTGGGTAGATAAAACCACCGCGTCCACGGCAACCGGCACACCATTTTCATAGCGCAGAGTCACTTGGCTTTTGGCATCTGGGCGCAACCACGGCAATACCCCGTCTTTACGCAGGTATGCTTGGCGCTCAACAAGGCGGTGAGAGTAGAACAGCGGCGCAGGCATTAATGACGGCGTTTCGTTAGTTGCGTAACCAAACATCAAACCTTGGTCGCCAGCGCCCTGGTCTTCTGGCTTGGCGCGGTCGACACCCTGGTTAATGTCGACAGATTGCTTGCCAATGGCGTTGAGTACCGCGCAGCTCGCGCCGTCAAAACCGACGTCCGAGCTGTTGTAGCCGATGCCGGTAATCACGTCGCGAATGATGTCTTCTAAATCGACATAGCACGAGGTGGTGACTTCACCTGCGACGATTGCCATACCAGTTTTTACCAGTGTTTCTACCGCAACGCGGGCGTATTTATCGCGGGCGATAATGGCGTCCAATACGGCGTCAGAAATTTGATCGGCCATTTTGTCTGGATGTCCTTCCGACACCGACTCTGATGTAAAAATACTGTAGTCAGACATGTTGCTGGGTCCTCTGTTTTAATTGCCGACGTTTTTTAAACGCTGCGGTTCTTGGTGTGAAGTTGAACATGATCGGGTTTTATAAATTGCCGAACCTGTACGCGAAATCCATTTAGTTGAGCTAAGTACGCAGCGGGGCCGTCCTGCAGACCACTGGCCTGTGCCCACTCCGTTAGATCGTCGGGCTCAAAGCCCAGCCACAAATCGCCGCAGGCATCGCGCGCCCAGCTTTGATCGTGGCGACATAAATCGGTGACGCAAAAAATACCGCCGGGTTTTAGCAGCCGCGCCGCGTCTTTAAATATTTCTGCCGGCGAGGGCACGTGGTGCAGCACCATATTACTGACTACGCAGTCCGCCGCATTTTGCTGCAGATTCGCGTTGCGGCTGTCGCCGAGAATGAACGATACGTTGCTCAAGGCTTGTTGGTTTATAAATTCATTGGCGCGGGTAAGCATGGTGTCGGCATTGTCCACGCCAATGACCTTGTCATAGTGGGGTGACAATTCTGCTAAAAACGCGCCTTCGCCGGGGCCTATTTCAATGGCCAGCTTTCCGCCGTTGGCCTGGCTGCTGCGCAGTAATTCAAGGCAGCTCTGGCCGTACACGCCGTAGGCCACCATTTGTTCCTGTTGTTCGCCAAATTCGCCAGCGTGCTCGGCAAAAAATACCCGCGAGCGTTCGGCGCGTTCTAAATACACCTGCTCCAAGCGCTGCTGCTGGTCACTGGCTAAGACGATTAAATCGGCGCTGCCGAGTAATGCGTCATGCAAGGCGCTCAGTTCCGGAAGGCTCGGCGTGTAAGTGCGGCGATAAAATAGGCTATTGCCTTCGCGGCGCTTGGTGATGAGTCCAGCGACAGTCAGCGTCTTTAAATGGTGGCTCATGCCGGATTGGCGGCAGTCCAGAATATGGCAAAGCTCCTGAACAGAGTAAGCGTCGCGACTTAGCACCCGTAAAACCTGCAGACGCAGCGCATCACCGCCCGCTTTGCAAAGTTGCAATAGCTCGGTATCTAGCGAAGTACTGTTGCTCGAGGCTTGGGGGGCAGTGTTCATGCCGCGCAGTGTAGCAGGGCTTTTTATCTATATCAAAAAATATTGATATAGGTTTCTTTGGCGTCAGTCGCCTGACATCTGGCGTCCGACTCTTTTACAAATACTTCAGCCAGTCATCGGTGAATTGATCTATCTGACCGTAGACGTGCTCAAAGGCTTCCATGCTTTTGCGGTAGGGGTCGGGAACAGCTTGATTTTGCGACCATTTCCCCAGCAAAAAGGTTTTTCCGCTGACCTGTTGAGCAAGATCGGTGACGCCTTTTATATGCCGTTGTTCCATTACCAAAATTAAGTCGGCTTTTAATAGCATGTCGGTAGTGAGCTGGCGCGCGCGGTGCTCGCTGGCGTCGACGCCATTGGCGCTAAGAAGTTGGCCGGCACTGGGATCGATGGGCTTGTCTACTAAGGCGCCCAAGCCAGCGGAGTGAATGGTGATATTGGGTTTGTGAGCCAGCTTGTGTTTAAGCAGGTATTCGGCGGATGGACTGCGGCAAATATTGCCGATACATACCATCAAAATATTGTTGAACATGGGGTTTTGGACCTGAATTGTTCGCAGAGGCAATGATTTTCGCTGTGGATGGCAAATGACGCAAGTAAATAGGCCATTTTTACGCTTCTGCTATTTGCTGTCTGGTCGCTGGTAGGGGAAAATACCGCCTCTTTGCAGCCCGCTAAAATTTCAGGAGCCACCGATGCCCTCTCGCAGTGATCTAGCTAACGCCATTCGCGCCCTCAGTATGGATGCCGTTCAGAAAGCCAACTCTGGTCACCCAGGCGCTCCCATGGGGATGGCCGATATTGCCGAAGTCTTGTGGCGCGATTACTTGCAACACAATCCAAACAATCCGTCGTGGGTAAACCGCGACCGCTTTGTGCTTTCGAACGGTCACGGCTCGATGCTGATTTATTCCTTACTGCATCTCACCGGTTACGATTTAGCGATTGAAGATTTACAGCAGTTCCGCCAGTTGCACAGCCGCACGCCGGGCCATCCGGAATACGGTTATACGCCGGGCGTAGAAACAACCACTGGCCCGCTTGGTCAGGGTGTCGCCAACGCAGTGGGCATGGCGGTGGCAGAGAAAGTATTGGCCGCGCAATTCAACCGCGACGGTTTTGATATTGTCGATCACTACACGTATACCTTCCTTGGCGATGGCTGCATGATGGAAGGTATTTCCCACGAAGTGTGTTCACTGGCTGGCACCTTGGGTCTAGGTAAATTGGTCGCTTTCTACGATGACAACGGTATTTCGATTGATGGTGAAGTAGAAGGTTGGTTCACCGACGATACCCCAGCGCGGTTTGAAGCATACGGCTGGCATGTTATCCCCGCTGTTGATGGCCACAATAGCGCCGAGATCGCCCGCGCCATTGAAGCCGCGCGCGCAGAGACAAGCAAGCCGACCTTAATCTGCTGCAAAACCATCATCGGTAAAGGCTCGCCAAACAAACAAGGTAAAGAAGAAAGCCACGGCGCTGCGCTGGGCGATGCTGAAATTGCCCTGACCCGCGAAGCTCTGGGCTGGCCGTATCCGCCCTTTGAAATTCCTGAAGAAATCTATGAGGACTGGAATGCCCAGGACAAAGGCAAGGCCCTGGAAGCCGCATGGGACGAAGTCTTTGAAGGCTATGCGATTAAATACCCAGAGTTGGCGGCAGAATTTGGCCGTCGCGCTGCCGGTGATTTACCCGCAGATTTTGCTGCCAAGGCCGATGCCTATATTGCGCAGTGCCAAGCAGAATCGAAAGATGTCGCTACCCGCAAAGCGTCTCAGTTGTGCTTAGATGCCTACGGTGCAATGCTGCCAGAACTCTTTGGTGGCTCAGCGGATTTGGCCGGCTCTAACTTAACGATTTGGAAGGGCGCCAAAGCCATCAGTGCCAAAGACGCCAGCGGTAACTACCTGCATTACGGCGTTCGTGAATTCGGCATGTCGGCGATGATGAACGGTATCGCCTTGCACGGCGGCTTTATTAACTACGGATCAACCTTCCTGGTATTTATGGAATACGCCCGCAACGCAGTGCGTATGGCGGCGATCATGGGGCAGCGGGTAATTCATATTTACACCCACGACTCGATCGGCCTGGGCGAAGATGGCCCAACCCATCAGCCCATCGAGCAAATCGCCAGCTTGCGCGGCACACCAAATATGTCGCTGTGGCGCCCCTGCGATATGACCGAATCTGCGGTAGCGTGGAAAGCGGCACTTGAGCGCACCGACGGCCCAAGCGCGCTGATTTTCACCCGCCAAGGTTTGCCACATCAGCAGCGCGATGCTGAGCAATTGGCCAACGTTGCCCGCGGTGCTTATGTCTTAAGCGATTGCGACGGCGTGCCAGAGGCCATCATTATTGCGACAGGTTCAGAAGTGAAGCTGGCGATGGCTGCGCAACAAATACTGAGCGGCAAAGGCAAAAAAGTGCGGGTCGTATCTATGCCAAGCACCGACGTGTTCGATAGCCAGGACGGTGACTACCGCGAGTCGGTATTGCCGAGCAGCGTTCCCGCCCGTGTTGCCGTTGAAGCCGCCCACCGCGACTACTGGTACAAATACGTTGGCCTCGATGGCCGCATTGTGGGTATGGACAGCTTTGGCGAATCTGCGCCGGCAGATGCCTTGTTTGAGTATTTTGGCATCACGACTGACGCGGTGGTTGAAGCCGTTGAAGAATGTTTAGATTAGTGTGAGCAGATCCTAATGCTACGACTGGCCATAAACGGATACGGCCGCATAGGGCGCTGTGTATTACGCGCCCTTTACGAATCGCCTTTGCGGGCAAACATGCAGATTGTCGCAATAAATGAGCCAGCGGACCTGGCGACCATTGCACACCTGACCAGATACGACAGCACCCACGGGCGCTTTCCTGGCTCGGTTGAGCATCGTCATGGCAGTTTGGTGATTAATGACGATGTGATTGCCGTTAGTCATCACGACGATATGGCGAATGTAGACTGGACGCGGCACGACGTCGATGTGGTGCTGGAGTGTTCTGGCGTCATCAGTCGCTATGCAGACTTAGAGGCGCACATTGAGCGCGGTGCCCGTCACGTCTTATTGTCGCAGCCTGGTGAGCCAGGTATTCCGACCATTGTGTACGGGCTAAACCATCAAGAGCTTGATCCAGAGCAGCGCATTGTTTCCAACGCCTCGTGCACAACCAACGGCATTGTGCCGGTGATCGATGTCTTGAATAAAGCCTTTGGGGTGCGGTCCGGTTGCATCACGACCATTCATTCGGCCATGAATGATCAACCGGTATTGGACGCCTATCACCATACCGATTTGCGAAAAACCCGCGCGGCGGGCTTATCGATGATTCCAGTCGATACCGGCCTGGCTGCGGGCATTGGCCGCATTATTCCCGAACTTGACGGCCGTTTTGCGGCGCGGGCGGTGCGTATCCCCACCCACAATGTGTCGGCGATGGAGCTAACCGTCAGCTTGGATGCCGACGTGAGTGCAGAGGATGTGAACGCGGCCTTGAAAATGGCGGCCAATGGGCGCTTGGCAGGTATATTGGGTTATAGCGATGAACCGCTGGCGTCCTGTGATTTTAACCATGATCCGCGTTCGGCGATTGTGGATGCGGGGCAGACGCGTGTTGCGGGCGAGTTGGTGAGTTTGTTTACGTGGTTCGACAACGAATGGGGCTACGCAAACCGAATGTTGGATGTCACCGCCCACTGGCTGCAATAGGCGCAAAGTTTGGACTGTGCCCAAATATTGCATAGGGTATGGCGGTTTATCATCTGCGCTAGATTAGATTTAATATTGAACAAGCCGCGATGGCTTATTTGAACAGTGACTCTCGAAGAACAGGGAATAGAACATGGCAGTAATTAAAATGCAGGATTTGGATCTGGCCGGTAAGCGCGTACTGATTCGAGAAGATCTGAATGTGCCTATCAGCGAAGGCAAAGTAAGTTCAGATGCCCGCCTGCGTGCGGCATTGCCCACCTTGAAGTTGGCGCTCGAAGCCGGCGCGAAAGTGATAGTGATGTCTCATCTTGGCCGTCCGACAGAAGGCGAGTTTGACGCGCAGTACTCTCTCAAGCCCGTTGCGGATTATTTAAGTGAGGCACTCGGCACACCAGTAGCCTTACTAGATGATTGGCAGAATGGCGTATCGCTAGAAAATGGCCAGCTCGCTCTGCTGGAAAACGTGCGTTTCAATGTTGGTGAGAAAAAAGACGCCGACGATCTGGCAAAAGCCTATGCGGCGCTGTGCGATGTGTTTGTGATGGACGCCTTCGGCACGGCGCATCGCGCGCAAGCCTCAACCCACGGCGTGGCCAAATACGCGCCGATAGCCTGCGCTGGTCCTTTGCTGGCTAGTGAGTTAGAGAATTTAGAGCGCGCCTTGGCAAATCCCGCGCGTCCCTTTGTCGCCATCGTCGGCGGTTCAAAGGTATCGACCAAATTAGAAGTGCTCGAAACCCTGTCAGACAAAGTTGACCAGCTGGTGGTTGGTGGCGGTATCGCTAATACCTTCCTCGCGGCGGCTGGCTACAATGTGGGCAAATCGTTGTATGAAGAAGATCTGATTCCCAAGGCAAAAGCCCTGATGGAAAAGTGCCATATCCCGATTCCGACGGACGTGATAACAGGTAAGAAATTCGATCCAAAAGAGCCTGCGACCTTGCGTCCGGTTGAAAATGTCGGTGATGACGATATGATTTTTGATATCGGCCCCGTGTCGTCTGCCTGCCTTGCCGAAATACTGAAACAAGCTGGCACTATCATCTGGAATGGCCCGGTTGGCGTATTTGAGTTTGATCAATTTGCCGATGGCACCGAAGACATTGCTCGCGCTATTGCAGAATCCAGCGCATTTTCCATTGCCGGTGGTGGTGATACCCTAGCTGCTGTCGATAAGTTTGGTATAGCCGATCAAGTGTCGTACATCTCCACTGGCGGCGGTGCATTTTTGGAATATGTAGAAGGTAAAGTATTGCCTGCGGTAGCGATCTTAGAAGAGCGGGCTGGTGGGGCTGTCTGACGTCTGGCGTCGGACGCGAACTGTTCGTCGGACTTCAGACTTCTGACCTCCGACCAAACGAATTATTAATGAGTTTAAAAGGAAATCACTAATGGCACTTATCAGTCTGCGTCAAATGTTGGATCACGCCGCCGAATACGGTTATGGCGTACCGGCATTTAATGTAAACAATTTAGAGCAAACCCGCGCCATTATGGAGGCGGCTCGCGAAACCAATAGTCCCGTCATCATGCAGGCTTCTGCTGGCGCGCGAAAATACGCGGGCGCCCCTTTCCTGCGCCATATGATTTTGGCGGCGATTGAAGAATTCCCTGAAATCCCGGTGGTTATGCACCAGGATCACGGCACTAGCCCTGCAATTTGTCAGCGCTCTATGCAGCTGGGCTTTAGCTCGGTCATGATGGACGGGTCTTTATTAGAAGACGGTAAAACACCGGCTGAGTATGACTACAACGTCGATGTGACTCGCAAAGTGGTTGATATGGCGCACGCCTGCGGCGTATCGGTTGAAGGTGAGTTGGGATGCCTAGGTTCGCTTGAAACCGGTCAAGCTGGCGAAGAAGATGGCGTCGGCGCCGAAGGTATATTGTCTCACGACCAAATGCTGACCGATCCAGAAGAGGCGGCAGACTTTGTTGCTAAAACCGGTGTAGATGCCTTGGCAATTGCCTGTGGCACTAGCCACGGCGCTTACAAATTTACCCGTCCGCCTACAGGCGATATTTTGGCAATTGACCGTATCAAAGCGATTCACGCACGTATTCCAGATACCCATTTGGTTATGCACGGTAGTTCTAGTGTGCCTCAGGATTGGCTGGCGATTATTAATGAGTACGGCGGTAAAATTCCTGAAACGTATGGCGTGCCGGTTGAGCAAATTGCCGAGGGTATTAAATACGGTGTGCGTAAAGTAAATATCGATACCGATTTGCGTTTGGCATCGACCGGTGCGATTCGTCGCTTCCTAGCGCAAAACCCAAGTGAATTTGATCCGCGCAAATATCTGCAAGAAACTATTAAAGAAATGAAGGCGATTTGCGTTGCTCGCTATGAAGCCTTCGGTACCGCGGGTAATGCCTCTAAGATTAAACCGATGAGTTTAGAAGCCATGTATATGGAATATGACTCAGGCCGTTTAAATCCAAAAATAAAGTAATACTTTTGGGTGTGGCCGTAAGGGAAAGACCTTGCGGCCGCACCCAAGCACTTCCTCTTAAAATTCCGCATTTATTCCATTCTGTATTTTATTAAATTAATAATTCCTCCTCATTTATAAATAAACCAGTAGATTTTTTCGGCCATTGTGTGCATTTAAAAAGCTGGCGAGTTGATAGAGTTCCAGGTGTCAATGGTAAATAAAATAACTAAAGTCTGGCTCGAAGAGCTTAAAGAGACTTGGCGAATACCTGAAGGTGACGTGGAAACAGGCGAGTGGATTTTTTGATTTGATTCGGTTTTCGGGATCATCGATGTGCGCTAAAACTGCTGGCCCGTTATAAGCATTTATCTTCGTGATGAAAAAATAATAGGTGGCCGTCTTTAATGCATTAAATTAAATGGCGATACCAATAAGTACTGGTAATAAAAAGTAGGTCGCGGTGTTATTTATGACTAAGAATGAAAAAAATAAACACCTCTACTCAATTTGTGGAGGTGTTTGGCTTCTGTGGTTGATATTCCTAGAATACATAACCTACTGATAGGGTGTATACGTAGGGGTCAATATCAACATTGACGTCAATTCTGTCTCCATTGCTGAGACTAATGGTGGCGTCTGTTTCAATATCAATTTTTCGTACGGACGCGTTTACCAGCCATTGCTTATTCACTTTGTAGTCGACACCGACTTGGACAGCAAGGCCAATTGAATCGTCCATTTTCATTTTAGTAGCGCCAAGCCCAGACTTTAATGAGTCACTGGGTTCCGCGTCAAAAAATACGGTGTAGTTAATACCGGCACCCAGGTAAGGCATAAATGCCGAACCGGTATCGACGTAGTACACCGCGCTTAAGGTTGGTGGTAGCTGTTTGCCTTCGCCAACGTCTAGCCCGGCTATATCCCCCGTACCGTTTACCTTATGTTTAAAGGGGGTTGCCGCAAGTAATTCTACTCCCCACTGTTTGCTTATCATGTACTGAATGTTTAGGCCTAGTTGTTCATTGTCGTCTACGTCGACACCGCTGTTGGCGCCGAGCGCCGCACCATTGTCGCCGTTAACACTAACAGCGGAGCTAGAGGCGTCAGGGGCGACCTGTGTTACCCCTGCGCGAACTATCCAATCTCCCGCTTCATAAGCTAGCGCGGAAAAGGACAGGCTCGCTCCCGTCAAAACACAGGCTGCTGCTTTTAACATTTTCATCACGGTTCTCCATTTTTCCAAATTGCTTTTCTCTTGTCTGCTTATTAGACGACTAATCTTGAGTTCAGAATTTGATTTACAACAAGAAAAGTGCGGTTTGTATTTTAATTCTGCGAGATATCTGGGTGGCGTTTGTTTGATTCCCGTGCATGCGAATTGTTGGTCACATTAGGTGACGGAGAAACCGCGCTGGCGAATTGGGTGCTTCATAAGCAGGGTAAACACCGGTGGCAGATTTTGAGCTCAGGTATTTACTTATAGCGTGATTGGCTGTTGAGGGCTGGACTTCTGCGCTTGCGGCTATTTCCGCTCTGAATACGTTTAAGGAAAAAGTGTGAAATCAGCGCGCTTACGCTATTAACTTGAATGGTTACACCTAATACATTGAGAGGTGTATGATGGAATTACTCGGTTTGGGTGTAAATCCGGCTTTTAAAATAAACATAATTGAGATCTGGAATAGGAGAACAGGGCATGAATAGCAGTGTTGAGATAGCAGATAGTACTGAACAGGCTTCAATTTTACAGCAGGCTTTTGATGCCCAGCGCAAGGCCTATCTAGCTGATCCGGTGCCGGATTATGCGCAGCGCAAGCAAGACCTGCTGACCCTGAAACGTATGATCAATGAAAACCGCGACGCGATTATTGCTGCAATATCAGAGGATTACGGCAATCGTTCGCGCCACGAAAGCTTGTTCGCTGAAATTATCACTGTTACTGACGGCATCAATGGCATTATCAAAAAGATGAAGGGCTGGATGAAGGTTCAGCGCCGTCACGTTGATCAGATGATGTTTCCCGGCGGTAAAAATAGAGTGATTCCCCAGCCGCTAGGTGTAGTTGGTCTCATCATTCCGTGGAATTTTCCTATCAATCTTAGTATGACTCAGATCACCGCAGCCTTTGCGGCGGGCAACCGCGCTATGGTGAAGATGTCTGAAAATTCTATTGCCCTGACTCGCTTGTTAACGTCGATAGTGCCGAATTATTTTCCGCCTGAGAAGTTAGTGTTCTTTGAGGAAACGGGACAAGTCGGGATTGAATTTTCGACACTGCCTTTTGATTTATTAGTGTTTACCGGCTCTGGTCAAACTGGCCGCGCGGTTATGGCGGCGGCCGCAAAGAATTTAACACCTGTGGTGCTGGAGCTAGGTGGTAAGGCGCCGGCCATTGTCGATCCAGATTATCCTTTGGAAAAAGCCGTAGACCGTATTCTATTTATTAAGCAGTTTAATGCGGGGCAAATCTGTACCAACGTTGATTATGTGTTTGTTCATCAATCTAAAATTGAAGAGTTTGTCAGCGCATCGCAGGCGTGGGTGAAAAAGCACTGTCCCGATATTAATAGCCAGGATTACACGTCTATTATTGATGGCCGTTCTTTGCAGCGACTGGAAGGCACCCTGGAAGATGCGCGCAGCAAAGGTGCACGGGTAATTAATTTACACGGCGAGCAGGGCAGCGATCCTGCCACGCGCAAAATGCCGCTGCATTTGATCCTCGATACCACCGCGGATATGAATATTCGCAGCCGAGAAACCTTTGGCCCCTTGTTGTTGGTGATGGGCTACGATCAGCCAAATGAGGTGATTGACTATATCAACGCCAATGATCGTCCCTTGGCGATTTATCCATTTACCAATAAGCGCGCTTTGCAAGATCAATATATTGAGCGCGTAATGTCCGGTGGTGTGACGGTTAACGATGCGCTTTTTCATGTTGCACAGCACGATATTCCCTTCGGCGGAGTTGGCCCAAGTGGCATGGGGCATTACCACGGCTATGAAGGGTTTGTGACGTTTTCGAAATTGCGGCCAATTTACTATCAGCCGTCGTTTTCGCCGATGACATTATTGCGCCCACCCTACGGTAAATTCGCGACATCGTTTTATAACTTTTTAGTGAAGTTTAAAAGCTGATCATCATCTGTGCTTATTGATTTGCATAGTCTTTGAGCCTGTGAATATCAAGTGAAATGCTAGAAGAGCTAAGGGTCTAGGTCCGAGTTTTTTCTATGTTTTGTGCAAGGCCCCTTCGTGGGGCCTTTATCAATGTGGGGAAAGTGCCGACCCTGTGTTTATGGAAAGCGCTGGGCGTGTGAGGGAGCGCGTTATTAATGGCCGGGATCCTGGCCAGTAGCGATTGAATTAAGCTTAACAAATCGTCATTAAAAGTGGTCGCTTAAGTGAGATATATAATCAACACTGGTGTACTATAGTGGCTGTTGATTGTTTGTAGAGCACTGGCTATGACCCGACGTAAATCTAAAATAATTGTCGGCGGTGTAGTGATATTACTCGCCGTTTTCGCCGCCATCTGGTTTTTTGTTATGCCTCCGCCGCCTGGGCCGGCGGTGACCCTTCCTGGTATTTCATATTCCGTTGCTGAGTCTGAAATTGGCGCGCTGTTGGATTACGACGAAGCAAAACAAGTCCTTGATCGCCATATTCCGGGGATCGCAGAGATTCGCCAAATTGCTGTGGCACGGCCTTTGACCTTGCTTGATATTCAGCCGTTTTATCCGGATATGATTACCGCCGAAAAGCTGGCGGCAATAGACGCTGAGTTGCTTGAGTTGAAAGGGTCAAGCGTGGTTGTTTACACCACGAGCTCCACCTTGGTTGGGGTCATACTCGATGACCCGGAAGCGCGGGCTATCGTCGATAAATATTTACCGGGTTTTTCCACCGAGCCGCGTATAGATCAGGGCCGCGGCTTTACGCTGGCATTCATGCAAAAGTTTGATTCCAAAACAATAACAGATGAAAAGCTGGCAGCGATCAATGCTGATTTTGAGGCGCTGGCTAAATCGAGGGCGGGATTGAAATGACGACTATTAAATTTACAGTCAATGGGCAAGCCCAGTCGCTCGAAATTGACCCAACGACACCGTTGCTGTGGACTCTGCGTGACCATTTGCAGATGACCGGCACAAAGTTTGGCTGTGGCATTGGCATGTGCGGTGCCTGCACCGTTCATTTGAATGGCAACGCTACCCGCTCATGTTTAATCCCCGTGCAGGCAGTGGACGGCGCTGACATTGCAACCATTGAGGGTTTGTCTGAATCTGGCGACCACATATTGCAAAGATTGTGGGTGGAGTTAAACGTGCCGCAATGCGGTTATTGCCAGTCTGGTGTCTTAATGGCGGCGGCCGATTTGCTCAAGCGCATACCCAATCCGAGCGATGAGGAGATTGATGCCAATATCTCTAATATTTGTCGCTGTGGCACCTACCCTCGTATTCGCGAAGGTATCCGCCGCGCAGCGCAGGAGATGGGGGCATGAGCCAGATGAAAATGTCGCGGAGAAAATTCCTAATCACGAGCGCTACGGTGGCGGGTGGGCTGTCACTGCAGCTGGTCCCAATTGATTCTATGGCGGCGTCCGAAAGCGGCAAAGCCGGTGGTAAGAGCGGCAGCGAACTGTCGCCGTGGTTGACCATTCACGCAGATGACACGGTCATTGTCACCGTACCAACACCGGAAATTGGCAATGGTGCATCTACCCAGCAGGCCATGAATATTGCCGAAGAGCTTGAGTGTGACTGGCAATATGTCAAAGTCGAGTTTGCCTCTTTTAGCCGCGAGTATAAGCAACCTGGCAGTTACGCGGTTGGTCTGCAGCCGTTTTTCGGTGGCCACAGTACCGATCATGATCGTATGCCTTACACGATGCAGTTGGGTGCCAGTGCACGGGAGCGACTTAAGCTGGCGGCGGCTAAGCGTTGGGATGTGCCGATAGCGGAAATTGAAGCCCGCAACAGTGTCCTTACTCACCTGCCCAGTGGTCGTAAATTGCGTTTTGGTGAAGTGGCAGCGGAAGCTGGGAGTGTAGAACTTGAGGCGGAACCTTCCTTAAAGCCACAGAGTGAATGGAGGCTGCTGGGTAAGACCAAGCCCCATAAAGTACAGCTGCCCAAGGTGGTTAATGGCAGTGCCGAATACGGTGTAGACGTCACGCGGCCGGGGATGGTCTATGCGGCTTTGCGGCAATCTCCGGTGCACGGCGGCCTACTAAAAAGCCATGATCCTGAAGCCGTGCTGTCTATGCCGGGTGTTCGCGCGGTCGTGGTGATTGACCCTTCCGCAACCCCAGGTTCACCGGTTGACGCGAGTCCTACCTTTGGTTTTGAAGGGTCAGAGTGTCGCAGTGGTGTGGCGGTAATTGCAGACCATTACTGGCAGGCGAAGAAGGCCTTAGATGCGCTACCGATGGAGTGGGATGATGGCCTCGGCGCGTTTTGGAGCTCCGACGAGAAAATCCATGAGCGTCAGGATCGGGTTCTCGAGCGCTGGGCTGGCGTGCCGTTGACTAAGTCGGGGAATGTCGCTGCGGTAAAGACGGCGAAAACCGTAGAGGCGACCTACCGAACTCCGTTCTGCGAACATGCAACCATGGAGCCGCTTAATGGCACTGCCTTGTATACCAAAGACAGCCTGGAGCTGTGGCATTCAACACAGGATATGCAGCAGGCATTTTGGGTTGCGGTTGACGAGTCTGGTATACATCCAGATCACGTAACTATCCATCAAACCATGGTTGGCGGCGGATTTGGTCGCCGCGTTATCGGCGACGATGTCCGCGCCGTGGTCGCTGTTGCGCGTCAGTATCCCGACGTGCCGGTTAAGGTTATTTGGTCGAGGGAAGAAACAACCCAGCAGGGCGCATACCGAACTCAGCTCGCTGCGCGTTTCCGGGCTGGGCTCAATGAGCAAGGGATGCCCGAATCTTTGGAAGGCGAGACCTGCTTTAGCGGTATGGCCTTGAATCTCGGCTTTACCGATATGGCGTATGCGTTTAGCGGCGCGATACCCAATGTGCGTCTTGCGGCCAGCAATTTGCCTATGCATATCGCGACTGGCGCTTATCGCGCTCCTTGTTACAACGCCCATGCTTTTACCGTCGAAACGTTTATTGATGAATGTGCGGTGGCTGGCGGTATTGATCCGCTAGAGTATCGCCTGAAATTATTGGCAGATTGGGACCCCGCTTGGTCACATTGCCTAAAGTTGGCGGCGGAGCGAGCTGGTTGGGGCAAGCCTTTGCCGAAAGGGCAGGGGCGCGGCATCGCCATTAGCAATTGGCCTCATTCAGGAGAAAAGCAGGCTGGTGCCACGGTGTGTGCGGTCGCTCATGTCGAGGTTAGCCAAGAGGGCAAGCTGACCGTGCATAGCATTGATTTTACCTTTGACTGCGGTCGTACCGTCAATTTGGATGCCGTGCTTGCCCAGCTGGAGGGAGGAATTATTTTCGGGCTCAACATGTCTCTCAATGAAGGATTAACCATCGTGGATGGCGCCGTAGTCGAGAGCAATTTTGACCGCTACCCCATGCTCAAGATGGCAGATATCCCCGAAATTAATATTCATCTAGAGGCATTATCTGGCCATGATCGCTTTGCCATCATAGGCGAGGCACCAGTCGGGCCTATCGGGCCAGCTATTGGCAATGCAATCTATCAAGCGATTGGTAAGCGAGTGCGCAGCACGCCGTTTCGCAAGCAGGATCTGAGCTGGTCATAAGGGGCTTGCCATAGCGTGGGCCGGCGCGACGTCGGCCCCTCCACTTTAGAATACTCTCCGAAACCCACCGCCCTTCGGCGCGGTGGTCTTTGTGCGTTGCTATACGCTGAAAAAGATCTGTTCTTATCAGGTTTCTGTAGATATTGATTGCGAAGTCAATTTTGGGGGTGTTGCTGTGGAAAAACACCGCAAACCCGACTCAGGGCTGTAAATAGGGGGATGTATGAGAGTTCTATTGATGGCATTGCTGGCTAGTTGGTTTGGGGTGTCGGCACAGGCAGAAAACCAAAACGTATTAACAGTGAAAGACATGGTTGAGTTGACCCGCTATGAGCAAGTGGGAGCGGGTAGAGACACGGTATTGCGCGGCATGAGCATTACTAAGCGCATTCCGAGGGGCTGGGTCGACGACTTCAGCGAGCGCTATCTCCGCACCATTGTTGATGACGACGGTGTAACGCGCCACCAGGTGTTACTAGAAATGCAATACGTTGGCGGCTGGCGCTACTATCGGGCGGCGACCCTGGCTGATGGCCAGCAACTGCGTTTCAAGGCCGAAGAACGCAAGTTTTCCCGTTGCTCCAGCGCCTTTCTTAAGTGCGATCAGCGCGAAATTGTTACCGCGGATTTAAGTCGTGAACAATTAAAAGAGGCGATGAATAAAGGCTTAGTGGTGTACTTCGAAGCCAAGAAACCTGGGCGCGATACGGTAGCTCGGTTTCCCGCGGCTTATGTTTTAGCCTATCTGATTAAGTTAGATGGTGACGACTCGGTCTTGCCGGCCGGCGATGGCGTGGAAACATCCAACATAGTCGCCGTAAATGCTAGTCGATAATACAGCACACAGCTATTCGATGTGCTCTGTCGAATAACTGTGTTGCGTCCTACCGCGTAAAATTTCTGCTGAAGATCGTGTTGCCTACGGCAAGTTCGCGCCAGAAGCAGCGCCCTTGTCGATGCTTTAGGGCTTCTAGCGTAGGTAAAAAATTGTAGAGTCTGTGCTTTATCATCCACAGTTCGAAGCGCTGCAGTTCGAGCTTCAGGAAATCCACGAATATCGACACTCGCTAGCATTAGCGTGCGCTCGTCCCAAATGTCTTGTGATAATAAGGTTATTTTATTTCGACAATAAAGTAGCAGCAATTGTAGTGGCGGCTCAGCTTGAGTGTGGTAGTACGTTTTGCAATTCAGATTTTAAGGTTTAAGAAAGTACCTCGCGACGAAATCGCGAGCGATCCATATTTTTACTAAATAAAAAATGTGTCCGGAGAAAATATTTTTAGTAATTAAATAACATTTTTAATGCGATCTTTAGCCTCATAAAATTTGTGGTGTCTAAGGACAGGCCTCAAATTTTGCGAGTATTTGTTAATTTTTAAGGCCTCTGAGACCTGTTTTTTCATGATTTTTTACTGCGCTAAAGCGAAGCTTTGGTCAGTACAATTACTAGCTATAGGTGATTCTTGGAAAGCATATACTCAAATTCCACAGGATTTTATATTAAAGAGTATGTAGAAATGACTATTCAACGAAACTACCTATATGGATTACTGGTTGCCACGCTGACATGGTCGGGTAGCTTATTCGCTCAAACAAGCATACCTTTTGATGTCACGATTACCATCGAAGACAGTTGTGAACTGACTACTCCGGCCACGGACATGGGCTTTGGTACCGTTCAGTTGCTCAACACTAATTACACGGCGACGTCGACGGTGTCTGTTACGTGTACCGACGATGCAGCTTACGACTTAGAGCTGGATCAAGGCGGCAACGATGATGGCACGACTCGTCGCATGGCCGACGCTGGGGTTACTAACTTTGTTAGTTACCGCCTTTACAGTGATGATGGGCACAGTACATTGTGGGGCGATGGTGCCACCTTTGGCAGTGTAAACGCGGGCACCGGTACAGGCATTGAGCAGGATATAACAGTGTATGGGCGCGTTGAGTCAGGTGACAACGCTACTACGCCACCCGCTGGTGCTTATTCTGATACAGTGACGGTTAGCGTTACATTCTAAAAAATTGTTGTGGCCCCTACTTTATGCGCCGTTTACTGTCTGCCTTATGGTCCTCGTTGCGGCTACATCACTTCTTAGGGCTGTTTCTGGCTCTGACAATTCTTCCAGCATTTGCTGCCGGTTTAGGCGTTGCGCCCACGTTATTGGAGTTTGCACCCAATGAGGTGGCTAAGGGTTTGACCCTGCGCAATACCGGCACCACCGCGCTCCGCGCACAGGTGCGTATTTTTATGTGGCAACAGCAGGATGGAAAAGAGGTGCTTACCCCTTCTACTGCACTGGTAGCCAGTCCGCCATTTTTAAATATCGCTCCGGGCGGTAAACAGGTGTTGCGGGTTATTCAGCGCGGCGACGCAGGCTTAGGCGCGGTTTCAGGTGAGCGCAGTTTCCGTATTTTAATAGATGAATTACCTGCGGCGTCAGTCGATGATTTGGGTGTCGGCGGTAAACTCGGCGCGCAGCCAGGGCTTAATTTTTTACTGCGTTTTTCTGTTCCAGCATTTATAGAATCCCCTTTTGGTGAGACTGCCGCCAAACTTAATTTGCGCTTGCAAAATACCGAGGCGGGCGTGAAATTAACGACGGAAAATACCGGTAGCGGCCGCGCCCAGATTACGAACCTCGCGTTATTGAGCAGCGAAGGTCGCGTTGTCTATGAACATAAAGGCCTAGTAGGATACTTACTGGCGGGGAGTTCGCGGATTTGGACTTTTAATTTGCCCAGTAGCGCGGCAACAGCGACGGAAATAAGGATGCAGGTCAATGGTCAGCCCACGCGGCACCCTCTGGCGCCAGCTGACCTTACTGATTAGCTGTGCGTTAGCATCGGTTTGGGCTAACGCTGACTTTCCTTCTGTCGCGACTCCCGAGTCGACAACTAATGGCAGTATTATGCTTCTTGATGGCCCCGTTATGCCGGGTAGCCAAGAGTCACTTTATCTTGAAGTGTTTCTCAATATGGTGCCCACCAGATATATCCTGCAGGTGATGTCACACAATGGCGCGTTTTATGTAGAACCCCTGCACCTCGTCGCAATTGGGATAGTCTTGACCAATCCGTCGGATGACCAGTATCTAGCGTTAGACGCTATCCCCGATCTTACATACCGCTACGACGTACTTCAGCAGCAATTGCACCTGACGGCTGCGCCGCATCTACTCAGTATGAGCGTGCAAGCTTATCGCAGAGATAGCAATCGCACCCCTCATGCACAGGCTAGTCTCGGCGCTTTATTCAATTACGATATGTACACGACGGTAGATGAGCGGGGGGAGTACGATCTCGCGGCAAGCACTGCAATGCGCGCCTTTGTCGATAATCAGGTCGTTGAAACTACCGGTTTATTAAGGACAAACAGTCGAGATGGCGATGACGATTACACTCGTCTAGATACTCACTGGACCTGGTCGTCGCAGGACGATCTACTCACTGTCACCGCGGGGGACTTTATTAGTGGCGGCTTGTCGTGGAGCCGTGCGACGCGACTAGGTGGCTTGCAATTGCGGCGTAATTTTTCCCTCCAGCCAGATTTAGTTGTTCAGCCGCTGCCCGCATTTTTCGGCGAAGCGGCGCTGCCATCGCAAGTCGAGCTTTATGTAGAGGGGCTGCGCCAATACAGCGGGGAGGTTTTACCAGGCGCTTATCGCATTGATAGCGCGCCAACGATTAGCGGTTTGAGCCAAGCGCAAATGGTGCTAACCGATGCCCTTGGCCGCACTACGGTGCAGGACTTTTCTTTTTACAGTTCCCCTCGCTTATTGCAGCGCGGCCTCAGTGATTTTTCTTTGGAGGCGGGTAGTGTTCGCCAGCTATATGGTACGGACTCGTTTAGTTATCGCGATCACCCAGTTGCAAGTAGCAGCGTGCGTTATGGTCTCAGCGATACCCTCACGCTAGAAACACACGGGGAAGCTGATGAGCAGCTCGTGGCTGGTGGTCTTGGGGCCTTATTTACCTTGGGTGAAGCGGGCCTGTTTAGCGGCGCATTGGCGCGCAGTGTGGGCCACCAGGCTGACGGCTGGCAGCGTACCTTGGGATATAATTGGAGTCGTCTCGGTGTCACCGTCGATTACAGTTTGCAACGCAGCTTTGGCAGTTACCGCGATATTGCCTCTAATGACGGCCGCCCACCGCCCCAGCGTACCGAACGATTGTTACTCGGGGTAGGTTCCAGTGCTAGTGGTCGAGTATCGCTAAACTACAGCCGCCTAGATACCTTGGAAGAAGGACGTTTTAGAAGTATTGGCGCAAGCTACAGCCGCCGCCTTTTGGGAGGCGTCACACTGTTTGTTAACGCGGCGCGCGAGCTCGACAACGGCGAAAGTTACAGCCTGTATGCCGGCCTGTCAGTGTCGCTCGGTGGTCGCGTCAATGGCGGTGTTTCTGCCAGCCACAATCGCGATGGCGCCAAGCAACAGGCTGCCTATCTCCGTCGCGGGGTGTCTGCCGACGGCGGTACTGGTTGGGGCTTGCAAATGCAACGTACAGGTGAGGTTGATTACGTCCAAGCAGATGCACTTTACCGAGGTGATTACGCTCAGGTTGGCGGTGGGTTTCGCTCGTTACCCAGTGGTGATTCAGCCTTCGGTGACCTAAGTGGCTCATTCATTTGGATGGCCGACGCGCCGCAAAGTATTTTCCCCGCCCGTGAGGTCAGCGACAGTTTTGCATTGGTCTCCACTAACGGCATTGCCGACGTGCCAGTAAATTTAGAAAATCGCCCAATTGGTCGCACTAATAAACAGGGTTATTATTTGTTGACGGGTTTGGGTGCATACCGTGGCAATCAGGTCTCCATAGATCCCTTGCAATTGCCAAGTAACATTCAATTCGACAAGCAATCTGTACTAGCAGTGCCAGCAGAGCGAGCGGGGCTGCGGGTTGATTTCGGTATGCGCCGAGTACGTGCCGTCTTACTCACCCTTCATAATAGCGATGGCCAAGTAATTCCTCTTGGCAGCCGTTTGCTGCAGGACGGAAACACCCTCGCGATTGTGGGGCACGATGGCCAAGCATATGTGGAGGTTTTGCCCACGCACAACCCTGTTATCGTAGAGCTGCAAGGGGGTGACAGTTGTGTTGTAGACATAATCATGCCGAAGCAAATAGATGGTATTTCCGCCATTGGACCATTGATCTGTCGAGAGCAACCATGACGACGCGTTACTTAAGCAAAGTGTTGCTAACAATGCTTTTAGCTATGCCGGCAGCTGCTCAGGCATCAACGAGCTGCACTGCGAGCATGACTAATGTTAGCTTTGGTGCCAGTGACCCATTCACTGGTTGGGGCGGTGTGACGGCGACTCTCAATTACCAATGCAATACCGGCGGCTTAGCTTTGCTCGCAACGGCGCGGGTAAGGCTCTGTTTCAGTATTGGGGTTGGCGCTCAAGGCTCAGGGGTTACCATCGTGCCAAGACGAATGACCAGTGGGGGCAACGAGCTGCAGTTCAATCTCTATCGGGATTCCGCGCGCACAGTGGTTTGGCCTAATACCATATCGGGGATGGATAAATACGAGGTTGATCTGCAGTATTCGGTACCGGTATTGGGCGGTTCTGGAAGTGGCAGCATTACTGTTTATGGTGACATCATTTCTGCTCAAAACACAGCTATCCCAGGGAGTTACAGTAACAACTTTTCGAATGTTGTTGATGCACTCATGTCCTTTCGAGCCAATGAGGCGGTGGTCGGTACGCCATTATGGCCTACTAGCTGCACTAGTGGTGGTACATTTAGCGGGACTGGCAGTTTTCCCTTCGTCGCTAGCGCCACCGTCGAGGCGAGCTGCAATCCGGTGTTTTCTGTTCAAAACATAAGCTTTGGCACCCAAGGCGTTCTCAGCGCCAATATAGACACCACGGCTATTGTCGCGCCGCAATGCACCAACACCACCCCGTATCAGATCGGGCTAGACAACGGCCAGAATGCGAGCGGTAGCACCCGTCGTATGCACAATGGCGCCGGCAAATATGTAAGCTATGAGTTATATCGAGATGTCGCTCGAAGCCAGCGCTGGGGTGATACCCTCAACAGCGACACGCTTGCCGATACCGGCACGGGTAGTGCCCAGGCGCAAAGTATTTATGCTCGCACAGCACCACAGATCACACCGTCTCAAGGTAGCTATAGCGATACGGTAACCGTGACGATTTATTATTAAAAACACTACCGCAAAGGCGTCTCAAGGTAGTTCAGAAAATGCTCTAGCTTGCTGATATGTAGCGCTGACTCGCTGCTACGAACGAGTGGGTGCGGACTGCGATGCTGCATGTCCCTAATCGCCGAGAGGCTACAAAATTATAATATTTGGTGCTGCTGATCGTGTTTGCCTCTGACAGTTTTCAAGGTTGGAAAAGTATACGCGCGCTCCAATAGCTAGACGTAAGTTTAAACTCGTCACTGTGCAGCCATTGATCAAGGGCTTAGCCAGCGCAGGGTGTTCCCGGAAATTTCTGCGCGCTGATGCCCTGCCGGGCTTAGAGACAGCCAATCCATTTTAGTGACGGTCGCGCTAATAATGGCCAAATGATGAGTGTTGCTCGGCTCCCTATGCAATTCCGTGTCCAGCGTGTCGCCTGGCGCGAGGGGAGAGAGATAGTCTTGTCGGGCCGGGCTTTGCTTAACTTGTTGCCATGCGGCATCGACATCGGGGCCCCTTCTTGAAATTTTAGCTTGAGCGCTTACCCGCAACTGCCAGTTCAGCGAACTACTCCAAAATACCAGTTGAATCTGAGCGGATGTCTGTAATTGCTTAACTTTCGGACTGCGGGAATCTGTATAAATCTGTAAAGTCTGAGTGTCGCTGCAAACCTTTCTTAGCACTACACTGCGCGCTTGAGGTAAGCCTTCACTGTCAACGCTGGCAAGTACCGGCGTGCGCCATGGATGTTCTCGATCTGCTTGTGCCCGTGAGAGCTCAGACCAGATTGTATTTGCTAATGTTGCTAGATCCATAAAAATCGCTCGTCGGGAAATACAAATTTAGGGCGGATAATAATCATTAAATCTCCTCGGCTAATGTAACATTGGCAAAGAGCAGCGCGAGCAGCTAAATCTCAAGCGCAGTAAATAGTTGAAAATAAAATTAATGAGATACTGTTTTCCAAGGAGTTATCGGTATGGGTTTACCAGGTCATTTCAATGTATGGGTCATTGATCATTATCTAAAAGATAAGCTCGATGGGTCGGAATTGCGTTGGGAATCTCGTCCCGTGGCGGCCTTAAAACAAGGGCAAGTATTGATCAAAAGCTGTTTGCTGTCATTGGATGCCTCCAACCTATTATGGCTTAGCGAAAAAGAAGACTATCTCCCGCAGCTACAAATTGGCGATTTAATGCGCGGCAATATTATTGGCCGTGTTGAAGCCTCTGCTCATCCTGAGTTTAAAGAGGGCGAATATATTCTTAGCCTGCAGTCTTGGGCGGATTATCTAGTGATCGATGGTGAGGCCTTACAGAGTGATAAAATCACGCTAAAGTTTCAGCCCCACCCGGACGTGCCGTTAGATGCTTATCTCGGCACGCTGGGAATTACTGGCTGGTCGGCCTATATCG
Source organism: uncultured Zhongshania sp. (assembly GCF_963975605.1). Taxonomy (NCBI): domain Bacteria; kingdom Pseudomonadati; phylum Pseudomonadota; class Gammaproteobacteria; order Cellvibrionales; family Spongiibacteraceae; genus Zhongshania; species uncultured Zhongshania sp. Next base: position 38,702 of record NZ_CAXBHN010000017.1, read on the forward strand.
GGATGATGGAAATTGGACGTCTTAAAGCGGGCGACAAGGTGCTCATCAGTGGCGCTGCAGGCGCGACTGGCATCATGGCCGCGCAAATTGCCAAAGCAGCCGGCGCCATAGTTTACGGCTTGGCCGGCGGTGCAGATAAATGCCAATTCCTGGAAGAGAAGATCAAACTGGATGGCACCATCGACTACAAGGCCGTGACAAATTTACAGCACGCCGTAGCGGAACTGATGCCGGATGGCGTCCAAGTATTTTTTGATAATGTGGGTGGCGAAATTCTCGACGCGGTATTGCCGAATATGGCGATAAATGGACGAATCGTCGCCTCCGGCAGCGTTTCTCAGTATGGAAAGTCAGAGCAGTACGGCGTTAAAAACTTCCCGCTAATTACCTCTAAGCGTCTGCGTATGGAAGGGTTTTTAATACTGGATTATTTGCATCAAATAAATGACGTATTAGCGACCATGGAAAAGTGGCTCCTGGATGGAAAACTGATTAACAAGAACCATATTATCCATGGTTTGGAAAATGCCCCCGATGGACTGGCGAAACTAATGAGCGGCGGAAATATCGGCAAGCTAGTGGTGTATGTGGAATAGCTGGGGGTGTTGGCTGTTACGCATTTGGCCTGGGGGTGGGTTTGAGTATTTCTCTATTTTTTGATGCATTATTGTAGATCATTGATCTATTTTATCTGTTTTGATAGATCGGTTTCCTGTTTGTGCTGTTGATGTGTGATATGTAATGACATATTATTGGTTTAAATATATCTATTAAAGTAGATCATAATGAGTGCCGTCATTGACATTTCTAAGTCGCTAAAACAAGCCCGAGAAGCCAAGGGGCTGAGTCAGCGCACACTGGCTGATTTATCTGGTGTACCTCAGAGTCATATCTCCAAGATTGAGTCCGGTGGCGTGGATTTGCGCATCTCCAGTTTGGTTGAAATTGCTCGTGCCTTGGACATGGAGTTGAAGCTGGTACCGCGAAAAGGACTTTCGGCGGTGAATTCCATCATTCGGAGCACGCAAGCAAAGGCCCAATCAAAGTCGATGTTAGACGTGATGGCGAAGTTGCAGCGAGCAGCGGATCAATTGAATACAGCGCTTGCCGGCGATAGGGACGTTGCTCAATTGCGGAGTCGTATCAATGACTTGTCGCGAATATCTCTACCTCCTGAAAGTGAGGGCAAGCTCAAGGAGCTAGCTAAGCAGCTAGCTAAGCAGTTGCAGAAACTGATCACTGGAAAGACAGAAGTGTCGTCCCTTCAGGCAGTACTTGAGGAAGTGAATAGGCTGCGTAACGCAGCGGTGCATCAGCGGGACTCAGAGCTAGAAGGTCGTCGGCGTTCGGCCTATTCGCTTGATGGAGATGATGATGCCTAAGGTGTCTGTCCTGGACGTATTTCTTTATGGTGAGCCTATCGGCACCCTTACTGGGGTCGATGGTGACAGGAATCTGCTTGCCTTTAATGAGGAATATATCGCTGACGCGGGTCGACCGACCCTAAGCCTTGGCTTCAAGGATCACTACGGTGAGTTGCTCACTGACTTCAGGCCGTATCAAACCCGCCTCATGCCTTTTTTCTCTAACCTGCTGCCAGAAGAGCGGATGCGGGACTACCTTGCTGAACGTGCTGGAGTGAATCCTGAGCGCGAGTTTTTTTTGCTTTGGGCTTTGGGGCGGGATCTCCCTGGAGCAGTAACGGTACGCCCAGCTGATGGAGAAGACTGGCCGCCTGAAGTGTCAGACCCTGTTGATGAGGCCGAAAAGCAGGCGCGGGAAGAAAAATTACTGCGCTTTTCGTTGGCAGGAGTGCAGTTGAAGTTTTCGGCGTTGCAGGGAGCCAGTGGTGGCCTCACTATTCCGGCAAAGGGGGTGGGTGGATCATGGATCGTCAAACTACCGTCTGACAAGTATCTGGGCGTACCCGAAAACGAGTATTCAATGATGACCCTGGCCCGCATGCTGGGGATGAATGTGCCAGCTGTCGATCTTGTTGATATAGATGAGATTGGCGGCCTGCCAAAAGACGTTTCAGCGCTGCCAGGTAAGGCTTTCGTGATTGAGCGTTTTGATCGCTTGAGTGATGGCAGTGCGGTTCATACGGAAGACTTCGCGCAAATCTTCGGTGTTTACCCACGAGACAAATATAAAAAAGCGAGCGCTGCCAATATCGCGAACGTTATTGCTATTGAAAGTGACCAGGATGACATGCGTGAGTTTATCCGGCGTCTCACCTTTAATACCCTGATCGGCAACGCCGACATGCACCTGAAAAATTGGTCGATGTATTACCCTGACCGGAGAGTAGCTAGACTAGCGCCAGCCTATGACTTCCTCTCGACCATCCCTTATATTCCCGACAACGAAACGGCGTTGAAATGCAGTCGCACGCGCCGGTTCGATGAGTTCAACGAGGCAGAGTTGATTCATTTGGCAGGGCGCGCAGGCATACCGAAAACGCTAGTACTCGACGTAGCTAAAGAAACGACCGAGCTATTTCATCAGCATTGGCAGGCAGAAAAAAATCACCTTCCAATTTATCGAGATGCTGTGGTGAAAATTGATCGACATTTGGCTGTAGTGCCTTTTGCAGTAAATCTCAATAGCTAGTAGGTAATTGGGGTGAGCTGCTATATTCCACATCTCGCAATCGCGAATTCAATATTTTATGGATGAGGTGTTGGTATGGAGTGGCTGTTCCTTTTCGTCGTGGTTATTGTAGTCGCAATTCTCGTTTTGAAAGCCAAACTGCCCGCTAAAGCGAATACTGGCGACACAGCTACTGTCGATGAATTTCCTTACCAGCAGGCCGGTCCACTCTTTACCCCAGCAGAACGCTCATTTTTGGGAGTGCTAGATCAGGCTGTTGCTGGCCGCGCTCGTGTTTTTGGTAAAGTTCGTGTTGGTGATGTATTAAGCCCTCGAAAAGGATTGCAGCGAGGAGCGTCCAGCACCGCTCGAAACAAAATTGATCGAAAGCACTTTGATTTCGTCCTTTGCGATCCAAGTGATCTATCCGTTATATGCGTAATTGAACTGGATGATAAATCGCATCAGATTAAGTCCCGCCAAGAGCGTGATGACTTGTTACTTGGAGCTTGTAAGGCTGCTGGAATACCGATGCTTCAAGTGCCGGCAAAATCTGCCTACACAATATCTGACGTAGCTGAGTTGTTGTCTGGTTTTCTGCTTGCGCCAGAAAAAGGTGCAGCCGAATCGACGATACAGCCCCAGGTGGTGAATTTAGACGATTCTCGTAACTGCCCAAAGTGTTCTTCGAGCTTAGTTAAACGAACTGTTAAAAAGGGTGAGCATGCGGGGAAGAAAATCTTGGCTTGCTCCACGTACCCTGCGTGCAGATATTACTCGCCTATGCCAGAGGGTGATAAACCTAAGTTGGCGGAGGAGGCTGCTACGAGCACTGTCTCGTAGGGGTTGGTGGTAGATAGATGATGTTAAACAGGAAAGTATTGGTGCAGAGACAGTTTGTAACCCTTAGGCTAATGTATTGATATTTAATGTTTTTATTCGGTTGTAAAAATCAATGTACCCCTAAAAGGTAGCCCTTTTGGTGGGGCTAAGGCGGGTTTAATCTGTATTTTGTTGGTACAGATGCCGCTGAAATCCGAAGAAAGTGTCTTTGATCACCCTTGGCGAGCCTAGCTCTGACGCAGCATCGCTGATCGTGTTGTAGCGAATTTTCACTAGGCCGCTCATATTCTTGCTCGAAAGCTGCTGCACGCCATCTTCAATATACTTATCCAGCACGAAGTTGATGAAGGCTTGCTGTTTGTAGTCGGCAAAGGCGTGGTTAATGGCAGGCTTTGCTAATTTCACTCTGTCGGCGCGGGTCTGGGTTTCGGCGGCATAGGCCACGTAAGCCAATACGTCGTAGACATCGCTGTCTTTGGCGTCGATCAATTCCTTCATGCTTTCCAGTTTTTCTTCGTCGTAACCGGCTTCGGCTAAGTCACCGAGCAGCTTCTCGCGAGTTGTTGGGTCGCTCCAAATTGCGCGTAGCTGGTCTTCGTCTTGAAAGAAGCGCGGTAGGTCGTCGAACATGCGCTCAACGAACTCGCGGGCGGTAATTGGCTTGCCCTCGCTGCTCCAGTACATCACCGAGGAGATGTGTTTGATCTGTCGAGCTTTACCGTCAGACAGGGTGATTTCAATCTTATTCTCACATTGGCAGGGCCGTTCACCGCAGTCGGGGCAGGGTTCTGCTGGTGGCTTTTCGCATATGCAGGGTTTTTGTGAGCAAATTGAACAGGTTTTCGCGCCTGCTTTCTCGCAGTTACAGGGTGACTCACCGCACTTAGCGCAGACTTCCCCTTCTATTGGTTCGCCATCCCACTCGGGGTCGGCAAAGTTATAGTGGGCTTTTACAAAGTCGAAAACGGTGAAGTAGTCTTTGCCTTCATAGGTGCGGGTACCGCGTCCGATGATCTGTTTGAACTCGATCATATTATTGCAGGGCCGCATCAGCACAATATTGCGCACATTGCGGGCGTCTACGCCGGTAGACAGCTTGCGTGAGGTGGTGAGAATCGTGGGGATGGTTTTCTCGTTGTCCTGAAAAATCTTCAGGTCGTTCTCGCCAGCCGCGCCGTCATTGGCGGTTACCCGCACGCTGTAGTTGGGGTTCGTCGTCCAGCCCTTCTGCACGGCGTATTGATTTATATAGTCCCGCACCATACCGGCGTGAACTTGGGTGGCGCAGAAGACGATGGTCTTTTCCTTGCTGCCGATCCTGTCCATCCAATAGTGAACCCGGCGCTTTTCACGTTCGGGAATGGTGATGGTGCGATTGAAGTCGCCTTCCTTGTAAACCTTGCCCGCCTCGGGCTCCCCTTTAATCACCACACCGTCGCCGGGGGTATAAACATACTCGTCCATGGTGCCGACGATGGGCAGCACTTTAAACGGGGTGAGAAAGCCGTCGTTAATACCTTCTTTTAAGGTGTAGCTATACACCGGATCGCCAAAGTAGGCATAGGTGTCGGCGTTGTCGGTGCGCTTTGGTGTGGCGGTTAGGCCCAATTGCACTGCATGAGAGAAGTGAGTGAGGATTTCTCGCCAGCTACTTTCGTCGTTCGCGCCGCCCCGGTGGCATTCATCGACAATAATGAGATCGAAGAAGTCGGCGGGGTAGTCACCAAAATAGGGTGTTGGCTTGCCGTTATCGTCTTCGCCGCCGCTCATAAAGGTTTGAAATATTGTAAAAAACACGCTCGCATTTTTAGGCGCCGCGCCTTTTTTTCTAATTTCGTCGGGGCTAATCCGTACAATCGCATCTTCACCAAATGGCCCAAAGTCGTTAAAGGCTTGGTTGGCCAATACATTGCGGTCGGCTAAAAACAGAATGCGCGGGCGACGGCTGGCTTCGTCGGGCGTCTTCTGAGCGCTGACCGTCCAGCGGCTATTAAACAACTTCCACGCGGTTTGAAAGGCAATGCAGGTTTTGCCGGTGCCGGTGGCGAGGGTTAGTAAGATGCGCTGCTGGCCCTGAGCGATGGCATCCAAGGTGTTGTTGATAGCATTTTCTTGATAGTAGCGGGGTGACCAATCGCCTTTGCGCTCAAAGGGTATTTGCGCAAAGCGCTGGCGCCATATTGCCGCAAAGTCTGGCTCGGCTTGGTCAAAGCTCAAGGCCCACAAAGCCTCAGGGCTTAAGTAATCGCTCACTAAGGTCTCGTGGCCGGTGAGCATATCCATCATGTAAATGTCATGGCCGTTGCTGGCGTAGGCAATGCGGCATTGCAGACGTTGGGCGTAGTCTTTGGCTTGACGAACGCCCTCGCTGTAACTCAGGCTTTCTTTTTTGGCTTCAATGACCGCGAGCTTGCGGCCGCGATAGACCAGTACATAATCACTAGAAACACTGCTGCCACGCTTGCCGCCACTCATAATGCGACCGGGAGCAATGACCTCGCGGCGAATAAAGCTGTCGTCCACCACGCCCCAGCCTATAGCGGCTAGTTTCGGGTCGATCAGTTCGGCGCGGGTATCGGCTTCATTTCTGCTCATAAAACGTCCAGTGTCATCTCGTCTTGACCTCATTGCTGGGCTTTTGAGTCAAGAGCGAGTCAAGAAAGTAATTGTGCGCTAACTATTTGATATTTATTAAGTAAATTTTTCTTCGCTACCGTATATGTGGTTTTCTAAGGTTTTGAATCAAGAAATATCACCCTCATTCCATGCTATTAAGCATATGCATCACCAGCCGAATTAGCACCTCTTTTTGAGCGGGAGCCGACTCGGCAATTAAAAGGGTGAGCGCGGCTAGGCCCACATCATTAATAATGACCTCACCTTTGGTGTTGTAGAGGTGATTATTGCGGTGCAGAAAGTCCACAAACAAGTAGGCGCCGCTGCGCTTATTGCCGTCGCTGAAGGGGTGATTCTTCACCACAAAATACAACAGGTGGGCGGCCTTGCTCTCTATAGTGGGGTAAGCAGGCTCACCAAAAACAGTTTGGTCGAGGTTGCCGAGAATCGACGCCAGCCCATCGTCGCGCAGGCGGGCGAATAGCTCGGTGGCTTCGCCGCGTGTAATTAGGGTTTGCTTCAAGGTGGTTAACGCAGCCATGGCTTCGTTGGCACTGGGCAGGGTGCCACCAGTGGCTCCCTTTGGCTCGGCTAACAAACCCTCGTCGTATTGCTGTAGCCACAAAAAGGTTTGGGTGTAGCGGCTAACAATGTCGACCAAGCCGCTGCCTGCCTCGGCAGAGAGCGCGGGTGACTTGGCGGTTTTCTGGATCAGCGCCAAGGCCTGTTGCAACTCTTCGGCATTTTGCTCAAAGCGCTGGCGATTGAGGGTGTAGCCCTTGGTCAAATGCTCGCGGAGTGTGCGAGTGGCCCAAATCCGGAATTGGGTGGCGCGCTTGGAATTTACGCGATACCCAATGGCGATCACGGCGTCCAGGTTATAGTGTTTGGTTTTATAGGTTTTTCCGTCAGCGGCAGTATGTTCCAAAATGGAACATGCTGAATCCTTGTCTAATTCATTGCTTTTAAAAATATTGCCAAGGTGCTTGGTAACAGCTGGGCGCTGGGTGCCAAAGATTTCGGCAATTTGCGCTTGGCTCAACCACAGCGTTTCCTGCTGGCTATCTAGCCGCACCTCAACCTCATGGCCGTCTTGCTGATAAATCAGTATTTCATTATGCATCATCACATTCCTTTGCAATGTTCATATTAGGCAGCCTGTCCGTCGGTGGCGGCTTTAGTCGCGCTCGCGCTTAACTGGCCAGTGAAGGCTTTGTGGAGTAGGGATTTTTTGAGTTCTTCTAGATTGGAAATTTTTGACTCATAAATACTTATTAAATCAGTTGTGAGTTTATGGATATTGCTGAATTGGCCGACGGTTTCAGCTTGGACCTCTATTGACGGAAGAGTGAATGTGAATGCTTGTATTTGTTTCCCGCTGATGTGGGGGACGCCAAGACCCGTCTGGATTGAAAGGACGTAAGCTTCAAATTTTTTGCTTCCAATCAGATAATACAAATAGTCATGCAAAATTCCAGCTTTGCAGCGGAGCCTAGCAACTCGTTGTACTAATAAACATGGCAAATCAGCAGGTGAAATTTTTGCGTATTTCATGCCGGATTTTACCCAAGTTCGATCCATTGCAAGAACAATGTCGTTTTCGTCTAAGAAATACTTTTCATAGCCTGATACTTTGTCAGACGGCCAGTACTTCGCGTCGTCCCATCGAAGTTTGCCTTGAATAATATTGTCTCCTCTAATTAGCGGGGTGTCGCTTTTAGATTTTGAATATTCGGGGCTTTTAAAGGCAAACCCTGTCAATAAATTTATTTCATTACCCAGATTTGTATTTTTCGCACTTGGTCCCGAAGCAGAAAAGGTCTGCGACAAAAAGCTCTCAAACAACTCGCGGGCATTTTTCAGGTTTTTTTCAGCATTGGCGCGAGCCTTGTCGATGTCGGCAAAGGCGCTGTCGAGTAGGGCGACTATGCGTTTTTGTTCGGGGAGTGGGGGTAGGAATATGTCGGCAGAGAGGACATCCCGCTTGCTAATGTTAATCTGTAGTCCTCCAGCTCCCTTTGTTTTGTAATACTCTTTGATAATTGGTGAGGAAAGGTAGTGACGAAGATATGGGATGTAAACTTCATCCGTGAAGTCAAATAGTTTGCCTACTCGCTGATTAAGTAAAAATTGACGTCCGTTTAAGTTCCTTACTAACGTAGGTAAGCCCAAAATCTTAGGGTCGCCAGCCATATCCGTCATGGCTATTACTAAATCACCATCGGCTAGCAGAAACTGGGGGTACTGGTGCACGTATGCATCTGGTAAGAACCGAATGTTGTGATCGGGGTTAAAGGTACCATCAGGTCGAATATTGCTCATTCTAATATTTAATGTATTAGAGCTATCAACATAATCTTTTGATTTGAACGCAAAGCCGTTTAGTAAGTTACAAACATCGCCTAATTTTCTAATCGGGCCATTCATCAAAGCAACTCCTGAATACTTTCCAGAATCACTTCACTCTCTTTGTCCAGCGCAATAATCTCAGCAATTATGTCTGCCGGTTCCCGTAGCGCCGCTTCTTCTTTGGCATTGGGGTTTTTTACTGACAAATCGGCTTCGGTGCCTTGAGTAATATCGATAACAGATACGGTCCAAGATTTTTCAGAGTCGGCGAAGGTCTTTTGTAGCGTGACAAACTCTGCCATATCAGTGTCATTGAGCGGATTGGTTTTACCCAAGGAACGGCCGGGTTCGAGTTGGTAGTACCAGATTTTTTGAGTTGGCTCGCCCTTGGTGAAAAACAGCACCACGGTTTTAACGCCAGCACCCAAAAAGGTTTTGGCGGGGCAGTCGAGTATGGTGTGAAGGTTGCAGTTTTCTAACAGCTCGCGGCGCAAGGCGACGGCGGCATTGTCGGTGTTCGATAAAAAGGTGTTTTTAATAACGATGGCGGCGCGGCCACCGGGTTTGAGCATTTTAATAAAGTGCTGCAAAAACAGAAATGCGGTTTCGCCGGTTTTAATGGGGAAGTTCTGCTGCACTTCTTTGCGTTCTTTGCCGCCAAACGGTGGGTTGGCGAGAATGATGTCGTGCTGGTTGCTGGGCTGAATGTCTTGTAGGTTCTCACCAAGGGTATTGGTGTGAACGACGTTGGGTGCCTCTATGCCATGCAGAATCATATTCATGATGGCGATAACGTAGGCTAGTGACTTCTTTTCTTTAGCGTAAAAGGTCTTCTCTTGCAGGGTCTTTAGTGCGCTGGTCGATAGTTCTTTTTGCTCGCGGCCGCCTTTGCGCAAGTAGTCGTAAGCCTCGCATAAAAAGCCCGCAGAACCGGCTGCGCCGTCGTAAATGGTTTCGCCTATTTGCGGCTGAATCACATCGATCATGGCGCGGATCAATGGCCGTGGCGTGTAGTACTCACCGCCGTTGCGCCCAGCATTGCCCATATTCTTGATCTTGGTTTCGTAAAGGTGGCTGAGCTCGTGTTTCTCCTGCTGGGAGCGAAAGCGCAGCTCATCGACTTTCTCTAGCGCATCGCGCAGGGAGTAGCCGCTTTGAATCTTGTTTTTAATCTCGCCGAAAATCTCGCCAATTTTGTATTCAATGGTGTCGGGGCCGGTGGCGCGCTGCTTAAAGCCCTTGAGGTAGGGGAATAACTCGCCGTCGACATAGTCCATTAAATCGTCGCCGCTTAAGGCGTTGTTGTGGTCAAAATTGCCGTTGGCATCTTTCGGTGCAGCCCATGCGCCCCAGCGGTGAGCTTCATCAATAATGTAGGGGTAGTCCTCGCCCATCATCTCGGCTTCCATGGCCCGTTCCTGCTCGAAATCGTCGAGGTATTTTAGGAACAGCATCCAAGAGGTTTGCTCGGTGTAATCCAGCTCGCTAGAGCAACCGGCGTCTTTGTGCAGAATGTCGTCGATATTTTTGAAAGTTTGTTCAAACATTGAGTGGGGGCTTTCCTTGGCGGAAGAGGTTTGATTTTTGGTATTGTATCCGGTTTTGATTCTGCCCGAATTACGCTGCTGTGTCTTGAATATGCTTGGTTACTGGTTAGAAGGGCCGGGTGGGTTACACGCTAAGCTGGCTTTTTATAGTTTTTCGCGCGTTTTACGGTAGGTTCATTTTGCTTAGTCACATCGGCATAGAGATGATCGTTAAATAAGTGAAGGCTAATGATTTTTGATCTGGGAAAGGCCATGTAATATGCCGCAAGTGATTCTGCGCGAGCAAGTGAGTCGCTGTTGTTGTCGGCTTCCGCTAGTAGATCGATAACCGGATTATAAACTGCGGAAATTTCAATGTTCATTTTTTCTGTTGTTCTGTACCCGCTTAAAAGTGGAAGTATCGTAAGGTAGCTATTGCCCTGTGATCCCGGCTCTAAGCCATCGGCGACTAAGCCAACGTAGACCTTTCGATTTTCTAAAGAAATGAGTATGGGTTGATACGTGTCCATACTCTTCCACAATACGGCGTCGAAATCGTCTTTAAGCATTGCTTGCCGGAATATATCGATCCGCTTTTCTTCACTGAGCACGTAGTTAAAAGCCAGTGCAAAGAGGTAAGCGAGTACGGGGGCGCTAAGCGCGGTATAAACAGGGACTAAGTCGGGAGCAACTATAATTAGCGGTTCAATACCAATCATGGATGGTATCGCAAATAATAGTACTTTCAGCAAAATTGCAGCTAAGAGGCATGGGACGCCATAGGTGACTGAGCGTAAATAAAGTCGTTGCCCGTCTTCGCGAGGAATTTTATATTTTAGTGTTAGGAGTTGGTCGCACAGTATAAAACCAGCAGATGCTCCCATTACTAGGAGAAGAGCTATGACATCGAGCATCCTGCTCGCCTCACTTTGTGGTTAAAGGCTTACTGTTTTTACGCCGTAAGCGGCTTTGATTTGTTTGGCTAATTTTTTGGTGGCGTCAGTGAATTCTTTAGACTGGAGTGCTTTTTCAAGCTCAAGATGGCCCACGCCTTTACCTCTAATAGAGTAGGCTGCCTGAAATGTATTTTGTGAACTCGGCGTTTTTTTCATGTTTTAAATCTTCCGTAGCACTGCCTCTGCGTATATCAACCTTACTAAAGTTTTTATAAGTAAGCTATAGATGCTTGTACCGGCAAAGAGCTTATTCTATTGGGTTATGTAAATGCGGTTTGATATTTTCTTTTGGGGATTAACTGCTGACAAAAATTTAAAAACAACACTGAGATGGCTTGTTTGTTTAATGAGAAAAAACAGGGGCCTCCGAAGAGGTCCCGCACTCGGAGGTCGAAACCGCCGAGGTAGTAATCTGTATTCTGGTTTTGTTAACGGTGGTGGTCAACTGCAGAAAGTAGTGGTGCCCAGAGACGGAATCGAACCGCCGACACGAGGATTTTCAATTTTCAAAGCTAAAACATTAAATTTTGTTAATGCTGTTATAATAACGGCAGCTGATCTCCTGTTTCTATCCTTTTTGCAGCCTGGACTAAATGATCTCCGCTTAAATGTGCGTACCTAAGCACCATTTCAAACGTCTTCCACCCTCCCAAAAGCTGTAATTCTTGCAACGAAGTCCCGTTCTGCACATGCCAAGACGCCCAAGTATGTCTTAAATCGTGCCAGCGAAAATTATCGATATTTGCACGTTTTTTAGCCGCAGCCCATGCTTTTGTAGACGTTCTATCAACAGGCGAGCCGTTATAAACGAAGCAATATTGCTCATGATCAGTCAGAACTGAATTCAAGATATTCATCGCGTCAGCATTCAACGGGACAGTAATCGGTCGTTTATTCTTCGATTCTGACGCAGGAATAATTGCTAATGCACGGCCTAGATCTACTTGTGACCATCGCAGGTAACTAACATTATGCTGCCTCAGTCCCGTTGAAAGCGAAAATGCAGCCATTTTTGACAGGTGAGGCGGAAGCTCTTTGATTAACCGTGCCGCCTCGGCTCTTTTAAGCCATCTAACGCGGGGTTCAGGCTCTTTAAATAGCCTGACTTTGGGTACGTGATCAATCCACCCCCAATAATCCCTTGCAGCCCTTAAAATAGCCCTTAGCAACGCTAGGTAGCGATTTGCAGTCGATGGCGTCGTTTCTAGTTTTTTATCATGAGCAATCGTGAAGATAATATCTAAGCTGATATCCGAAAGCAGAACACCAGATAAATACCTGCTTAACCACGTAAGTTTAATCAGATCCTTTGAATGATCACGCTTATGTGTAGTCGTTAGCACCCAACGATCAACAGCATCATTCCATGTTTTTCTATGCACGCCATACCCTTAAAAACAACGAAGAATAATATGTAATTCAAAATATGGGAATGCTCCGCAGGCCGCTATTCGCGGTGAACCGGCTAGCAGCCGGAAGCTACTCTAACGTCAAAGGCACGGTTCAGCGTGAATTGAATATTTGACGCCGCTTGTCCACAAATTTTCTGCTACCGCGCACCCCAAAAGCCGATCAGATGACATTACAGAGCTATTTTCAAGGTTATACGGAGCGCTAAAAAACGCGACCTTGAAAATAGCTCTGTAATGTCATTTTTCTGATCTTGGGGTGACACGGAAGCATAAAATTTATGGAGCTGCGCTATGAAGACATCAAATATTCAAAACATTCACGCTAAATCCGCTGTAAAGGGTTCCACCCTCTACACTCCCGGGGGCTCCTCAAAAGCATGTGGGGTAAAGCAAATGACCGAGCAGCTCGAACTAGCTTTAGAGCACATCTATCAACTGGCATTAGAACTACCACGCCAAGCAAAACGATTGGCTAAAAAAATCCCTCATATACCCGCTTACATACAGCTATTGCTAGATTTCACATCGAAACCAACAAAAAACAGCCCATGGAAAAACGCGAAAATCGCTATTTTTAGTGCTGTCGCAATTTTGAGCGCATTCAGTATTGGCTTTTTTATCGGGTAATCTTGGTTTAGAATTTTGATCTTCGTCACTTCTAGCTGATATTCAGCAGGCAAGGAACACGCATGATCAAAGGATTGATATTATTATTTTCGTTTATCTCACCCGCAATTAGTGGCGAAATCTACAAGTACTACGACGACAACGGAAAGATCGTTTACTCAGATACGGCCCCTGTATCGAACACACCAGCGCTTAAACTTCGCACTAGTGATCTACCCCCGTTACTCATTACTGAACCTGAAAGACCAGTACGACAAAGCCCAGCTCAATATAAGAAAAATGTCGTCATTCATGATCGTACGGAAAGTGCTAAGTGTAGATACGCAAAAGCCGGTCTTGATCGCGTTAAAAAAGAGATCAGAACCGGCAAAGGTAATAGGTCTATTGAACAATTGCGTGATGATAAGCGTCGCTTCAGTGATCTTAAACTTACCGAATGCCACTACAGTAGGTAGCTTTAGTAATTAGAACAGGTCGGATATATTTTCTGACCTTGATATGTAAGCTCAACGTCGCACTTGCCGAATGCTTTGACTTTGACCCCCATTCTTGAAAGCTCACTTATATCCAGTTCATTTTCTACACCGTCACTATCGGCAACCATGATCGAAACGGTTTGCTTTTGCCCGATGTGAAGATAGTTGGCAATTGAAGACCTTTCTAAGCCGGCGAGTCTATTGTAGCGATCGACAGTTTCTTCATTGTCCGTTTGTACTGATTTAGTGAGTGTGTCGGCCAGCGATTGAAGCTCGTTCATTTTGGCTTGATATTGCGAATGCTTATACCCCAGCACACCAGCTGCGGCCATAGAGACACCGAGTAAGCAGCCAACCGCTAACGCTACTGGGGCCTTAAATCGTTTGAAATATATTTTTGTCATTCGCATGTAGAACTCCTTATTTCTGGCGACCATATAGCGGCCTTTTGTGTGCCAAGGTGTCAGCATCGAGTAAATGCCGTGAGGATAATCATTTAAGAAAACTTGATCAGTTTGATAATAATCGAACATATGATTTCCACGATACGTCCAGACGTCCGAAATCATATCTTGAGTGCTAATGCCATAAACAACTTTTGCTCTATGAACACGCGGCAGTGTGAGTCGAATACCTAGTACATTTTGAAATATTGGGCCGAGGAGCGGAACGCGGATATTGTCTAAGCGACGGCAAAAAACGGTATATTCTGCGAGTGCGTCCCTAGCTTGTGAATCAAGAATATTTACGTCCTGAATTATTAAATAGACGTCCCAGCGAAGTTTGCGAGCGTGTAGAAACCAATCATTAACGGCTTTTCGGCTTTTGTCTTGCCAATTTCTTGAGTTGAACCATGTGCCACATTCATCGAGAACTAAAGTACCGAATTTGCTTTCGTCGTATGGGCCTTCGTATGCAGGGCCGAGCGCGTTTAGATCATCAACATTGGGTTTATCAGGTAAGCGTATTACGTCGACTTTTTTATTGTTTGGCCCAGCCATCGCAACCAAATTTAGATCTAAATTTGTAGCAACTCTTCGACCAGCTGCAAGTGCGTCGTAAAGCCGACCGACGCTAACCAGTGTTTTACCATTGCCTAATTTTCCCGTGACGATGTAGACAGACATTTTAGAATAGCTTGTATTGAATAATTCTAACTTGCCATTGATAAACCCAGCGCAACAGCAGTGCAGACATATAAGACGATATGCAAAATGTGGCATTGCTAGGAATCACTAGACCGGCTGCAATTGAGACCTCTGGCGGTGCAGCAGCGGAGATCCCCCCGACTAGAGCCGAAATTGCTGCGAAAAAAGCCGTGGTGACTGCGACGATAACAGCAACAACAGCAGCCGTTATTGCAAGCCTCTTTGTTAAAAAATTAGCAAAGTAGGCGAACAAGCTTGAGAAAATGCCGCCGAGTACGGCAGCAAGCCAAGGTATACCGGCGAGCACTGGAATAGGCATGTTTTAGACCTTACTTGGGACCGGCGCGAGTGCCAGCATAATGATTGCGTATATCGTGTAATACGATAGCGCCCAACCGAACCATTCCTTAAACGCTATGAATTTCTCACACGGAATAGGGACGGAAAATTTACTTGCAAACGTTAATTGCAGTGGTGTGCAGGCGGAAGCAGAAGGCAAAAAAGATGTTAAAGCGTCATCAATTCCACTTCCACTTGCGATACCGTCCATAGGCCCGCCGCCAGAACTTTGACCGTCAATGTCAGAGATATAATCATCGAGAATTCCATCCATTTCTCCGATTGCTTCGTCTTCTAGATCAGAGCCAAATTTATCGGCGTCTACATTTTCGACTTCTTCGGTTAAATTTTCGAATTCGTCTTTTATTTCATCGAGCTTATCGACTACTTCCTTATTGGGATTTTTATTGCCTTGGCATTGATTTAGCCAAAGTTGCATATGAATAGCCGCGAGCTGCGCATCACCTTGACTGTTAGGCTTTCTACCGCATGTACTTGCTTGACCTTCTGATTTTCCGTCACCGTCAGGCGTTGCGTCATCTTCGTTATCTATGCCATCGCCGTCTTTATCATTATCAACACCGTTGGGAATTCCGTCGCCGTCAATATCCGAATCTTTACTATCTGGTATGCCGTCTCCGTCTGTGTCTTTCTTCTCGTTTATGCCATCGCCGTTTTCGTCGGGATCGTCGTCGTTAAGTATTCCGTCACCGTCTATATCATCGTCACCCTCGTTTGGGATTCCGTCACCGTCTACGTCACCGTCGGGTTCGTAGCCAGTTGTTCCCCCGCCGAAACATCCGGTTATACTTCCGAATTCAGTGCCAAATGTGCCGAAATGTTTACCGTGCTGCCCGCAACCACCTTCATTGTCTGGATGATCATAATCTATACACGTGCCTTCAGGCGTTCCGTCGTACGTGCTGTTATTACAGTATTCTGGAGCTTCTGTATCTTCGTTAGGTAACGGGTCATCACCTTCGGTATCTTCGAGAACAGGTAAGCCGCTATAGGTGCATTGATACCCAAATACACCTTCTAAATCATAGTGACCTTTGCACGAGTAATAGCAGTCGTTTGAATTTGCTCCCTCGTCACCCTCTGCGCGAACTATAAGATCCGGAACAAGCTGGCCTTGTAGGTCACTGCACGATGGAGGATCTGGAAGAGTACAGGTAAGCATTGTTACCCTTGCTGACCCGCCGTAAGCACTGCCGCTAGCAACGCTTCCGAGTTTGCACGAATCAGTACCACCTGACCAAACGCCCCTGTCTGTACCGCTAAAGGATAGCCACGAATCACACGCTAGCGACTTTGATGAAATGCAAGCTGTATCCGGACCAGCTGCGGGCCTAGAGCCTAGCCAACCATCAGTAGCAAAGGAAAAATTAGAAAAGGTAAGAACAAAAATGATTAGCAGTTTTTTCATAAGTTTGGCCCCCGGAGGGGCCGGCTCCGTGAACAAATTAGACTTTGTTGGTGAAGCGTTTTACGAGCTTGATCAATACGCCAGCTACGAGAGCAGCGGTGATTAACGGCCAAGCAGCGTCAGCCGCATCACCAATGCCAGTGTTAATCGACGCTAAGCCAGCGGTAGCAGCCGCAGGAAGTTCGGCATGTGCAGTGCTAGCAAGTCCGACAACAAGAGCAACGGACAATAAGACCGATTTACTCATTTTTGCGAACAACGATTTCAGTTTTTTCATTAGATTTTCTCCGAAAGTTGGTGGAAAAATTTCCACAAAAAGCCGGTTCCCCAGCCGATCATATAGGCGCCGAACATCTGCGCGGCGAAGTAAGCAAAATCGCTTTCTGTCATCGCTGGCCCCCTTTACTCATACCCGCCGCGCAAGCAACGAATAAGAATCCGTAATAGATCAGGTTAAAAATATCTGTGTTTGTGGTTACTTCTAACATTGAATGCGCACCCCTTCGGCGACTCCACCCCCTGCGGCGGCGAAGTCGCCTGCGCGGCACTTTTGAATGAAGACCAACACGTTTAGGTTACTTAACGAGAGCTGCCGGTTTTTGTTCGGCGCTCATCGCGAGTATTTCAAGTTTGCCATCGCCACGAATACCCATTTCTACATCAAATGTGCACGGAAAATTTTGGCTCATTGCTTGTACCACTAGCGCAGCTGGCGCTTGCATTTCTACAACTTTAAAACCGGACGCGATGTAATTTGCGTCAGTGCCGATTTGTGGCTGTAGCGTATTTACGATGGCAACGTCGTATTGATTGCCGGTTTTTTTGCTCACACCTTGGCGACGGGAAACGCCAGCAATTAACATTTTCTGTTTCATAAAATTTACCCTTTAGGCTGCTAGTAATTCGGACCATGTAGAAACCGCTTGGGCTTCCATAATCCGTTGACGAAGCGCGACAACTTTGCCAGCGCTGATATCTGCGTCACCCAAACCGGCAGAACGCAAAATTTTTAAATTTCTATACCAAGTTGTTTTGGTGTAACAATCTCGGGCTTTTTCCCAGCCTTGGCTTTGAATCATTGCCCAGCAGCCATAGGCGGCTTTTCCCTGCCCTTCTGTAGGCGCGGCATTTAAAATATTTGCTTGTAAGCTGGAGTCATTCGCCATTTCAGCGCCCCCTATCATTCGTTCAAAGTAATCTGCCCATTCAGCAGTAAGTTGTTTAGGCGTTAGTAATCGCCAGTCATTGCGAGAGAAGAATTCCCGCTTTAAAGAGAGTTCAAGCCGAAGTAAGTGCATGGCTTTTTGAATTTCATCAGGGGTGTAATACCTGCCGGTGTATTCCGGCTTTTTCATCATGTGTTGAAGGTGCGGGCCTTTTGCATAGGCTTTGCCGCTTCTCAGTTTTGAGCCGTGCGACCAATAGACCGTATCGCCTTTTTGTTGAGAAACACGGTAACGACCACCTTCACAGTTGCGAAGAATTGAAAGCCCTTGAATGACCTCAGCATGAGAGCCTAGGCGCAAATTTCCAGTGACATCAACGCGAGTGACTTTAAATAGCTCTGCTGATGGCAAGCTGCCAGCGCCTAAATAATCCGTGACAAACGCAATCATTCGTTTAACACAGCCCATGAGGTCTAAGGCGTGAGAAGCGCCAGCGCCGAAGACAGCGCAGCCATCGCCCATAATTCGTGCTGGACTGCCTTGTATCCATAGGTCGGTGGAACAGCGAACCGAAATTTGATGTGAATCAGACCGGATTGAATCCCATGCTTGGGTCTCATAGCGAATTTCACCAGTGACGGGGTTGTATCTTGCAATACGGTCACCCAAAAGCTGTGCGGCGGTGCGTACTTCGTCGCTGCAAAGGTCGAGGGGAACGCGGCAAGTGACCCAATCAAGAAGCATGATTTTGCAACCAATTAGCAGCGGCGTTTTTAATGGTTTTTTGGGTGTGAGTCCCACCCATGGGACTAAGTGGCGGTGTTACAGGGGCCGCCACTGCGAAACGCTGCCGCATTTCGCTAAAGACGCGATCAGATTGCTGGCTGATTGCTGCCAGCTCATCGACACGCGAAAGGTAGTCATTCCGGAAATGGTCGCAGGGGGCAATGCAGCCGCCGTAGCTAAGACACAGTTTGGCGGCTTTGGGGCATTGGTGATGGTGCAATTCGGCGCGAAATGAACGCATCCGCTCAAGGCTGACCCAAAAATGGTAATCCCGAACGTGTTGAGAGAAAGGGATTCCCTCGTCTACTGGGCGTCCTTGCTCATCGAGCCAGTACGGGCGGGCCATTACTTGAGATCCTCACCAATAGATCCAATCTGGCGAGGGCGATCATGGAAATCTGCGACGCGAAGTACTAGCCAGAGTAGCGATAACGTGATGATTATCACGATAGTGATCTGAGAGGCGATTGATACGGGTGCAAAATAGACCAGTGACGGCGCTAAAACGAAAAAGAAGAGATCAAGGAACCTTTTTTTATTTGTCATGCCAGAGCCTGTACGATCCGTTTACACTGTACGAACGGATGCTACATGGACAAAAACAGAAATGTAAAGCAGAATCGAACATCGAACTGGAGGTGAATGCTATGCGCGGCTATGAATGGGTTGAATTAATCAAACGTGAAACTGACCTAAAGTCAGATAACAAAGTTGCTTTAGCTATAGGAATTACAAGGTCAGCAATTAGCGATCACAAGCATGGAAGAGCCGCATCATTCTATGATGAACAATGTATAAAAATCGCGGAATTACTGGGCTTGGAGCCGATTGTGGTGATTGCTGATCAACGTGCGGCAGGCGCGAAAAATGACAGCATGAAGGCCGTTTGGGAGAAGATAAAAAGGAATATAGTAGTGGTGCCCAGAGACGGAATCGAACCGCCGACACGAGGATTTTCAATCCTCTGCTC
>NZ_CAXBHN010000018.1:0-56814 GCF_963975605.1 uncultured Zhongshania sp.
TTTCCATGCACGGTAGTCTAACACAGCGTATTGATTATTTCCGCCTTATTAGTAACTTTCACACCAAGGACCCGACCTCAGAGCCAGAAGGTTTCATCAAGTATGGCCACGGTGAAAATGTTGAAAGTAACAATATAGAGGGCGCAATTTCTGGCCCCATCGTGGGCGACAGCCTCTTAGGCCGGATCGCATTCCGCTATAACGACGCTGACACCCTTGAATACAATAGCACCCGCGATGAACAACAAACCCAAGAAGACAAAGCGGTTCGCTTAAAGCTAAGCTGGTTTTTAAGCGATACGCTAACGGCAGACTTTACTGGCCTGTATGCAGAATCACTAACCAAGGGCTACACCCAGTCATTATTTATTGCCAGCGAACGAAGCTTGCGCGTGTTCCGCGAATACGACCCGCAGACCGAAGCTGATGCCTATGACCAAAACACCTCGACCGATGCCCCAACTCGCTCAGACCGCGAAGTTAAAGCAGCTTCCTTAAGCCTGATCTGGCGACCAGACGAGCTGATGGGTATTACCGCACCGGAGCTCACCACCATTGCGTCGTGGTCTGAAGTTATTACCCCCTACTCGCTTGATGTGGATTACTCACCGGTGCCCTTGGTGGCATTCAATGAGCCACCGAAAGGCAACCCCTATACCGCAAAGGCGATAGAAGTTCGTCTCGCTGGCGGATTAGACGCGCCGTTTGATTGGGGTGAAGGCATTGACTTTGTAGTGGGTGTATTTGGTCAAGAATCCACCAACGATGTATTCCAAGATATCGATGTGAGCCTGAACGGCCTAATCGGTTTTGCTCGAGCGGGGGCAATCGTGCAAAACATCCAATTGCCGTTTGACCCCATACTTATCGATTTGCCGATATCACTACCCGATCTTATTCCAGGCTTTATCGATCGCGAACGCTATATATCGGCAACACAATCCGAAACCCAGTCCTTCGCCATTTTCTCGCAATTTAACTGGATTTTAACTGATCGCCTCACCGCCACCGCCGGTATACGCTATGGTGAAGATGAGTCAACGGGGTCGTCTTACTCTCAGGTTGCAGCTGGTAACAGTATTTCAGGTGGCTCGCTAAATCAAAGCAACTTCAGCGCACCGAATTTAGAAAGCAAGGAAACCAATGTCTCGCCGAAGCTGGCCTTTAATTACGAAATACTGCCCGACATCAATGTCTATGTGAATGCCGCCAAAGGCTTTAAGGCGGGCGGCTTTGACCCAGCACCACTAAATGATAACAACCTAACTTACAAAGGCGAGGAAACTCTGACCTATGAAGCCGGTGTAAAATCGCGGCTACTCGGCGGATCGCTGACATTGAATATGGCGGTATTTGACAGCGATGTGAAGAACCTGCAAATACGTACCTTTTCTGGTGTAACGCTAACCACCTTCAATGCACCTGAGTCGTCTAGCCGGGGCGCAGAAATGGACTTCTTCTGGTTACCGCCAATCGACGGCGTAAGCTTAGCGGGTAGCCTTGCCTACCTCGACGCCAAATACGACAGCTTTACGGAAGGCCCACCACTATTCACCGCAGAGCAAAATCAAACCCAGGACCTAAGTGGTAAATCACTACCCTACGCACCGCGCTGGTCGGGCTCGCTGTCGCCACGCTGGGAATTTCCGATGTTTGGCAGCTCCGACCTGCTCGGCAGCATTCGAATGAACGTATCTTATAGCGGCGAGCGCTACCTCGATTCCGACATCGATCCCAACACCTTGCAAGAAGCCATTACCCGCATCGATGCCGGTCTTGGCCTGCGCTCAGAAACAAACGGTTGGTCAGTTAATTTTCAGGCGCGCAACTTGACCAAAGAACAGGATGCAGTATTGATTCTTGATCAACCGCTTATTCCCGGCAACTACACAAAAACACCGCATCCGGATCAAACGACCTATCAGTTAGACTTTAGAGTCGGATTCTAAGAACGACGGAAAATCACATTGCGCGCAACAGTTCGACTCTATTGAGATTTTCAATAGAGTCGAACTGTTAAAAGACCTAAAACCAATCAGAATTTAACGGGTAAACCGCCGACCTAGTCAGGCAACTCTGGCTGTAAATATAATATCTTTAACGAAAGTAATCCGGCCTACCCTGCATCCACAAATCACCCCACAACCGGCCGCCACCATCTAAGGTGAGCACCTCGCCAGTTATAAAGCTGCCGCTGGGGCCACCGAGATAAACACAGGCTTGGGCAATATCCCAGGGAGTGCCGAAACGCTTCATGGGATTCGACTTATCAAATTCGCTCAAGGCTTCCGGCGAGTAGGCCCGCATCCCCTCGCTAAAAATAACGCCAGGCGCGACACAGTTAACGCGGATATTATATTCCGCCCACTCCACCGCAACCGTTTTAGAAAGATGAATAACACCGGCGCGAGCCGCACAGGTATGCGCGCCGCCACTCATTCCACGCGTTACTACGGCAACAATATTCACAATACTGCCCTGCTGCTTGCGGTCACGCCATTGACGCGCCACATGCTGCATCATATACCAGCTGCCGTTGAGGTTATTATTGACAACGGCATCCCAGCCGTTTTTAGAGAAATCGATAGCCGACTGGGGAAACTGGCCACCGGCGTTATTCACTAAAACATCCAGACGCCCATGCTCCTCAAAAATTGCCGCATACATTGCGGCAATACCGTCGTAATCGCGAATATCTTGAAGTTTGTAGCTCGCAAGTAAACCCGCATCGCTTAGCGCCGCGACCGCATCAATTAGCTTCTCTTCCGTACGGCCGGTAATAATGCCCCAAGCTCCTTCAATAGCATTACAGAAGAAATGGCCAATGCTTTGCTGGCAGCATTGAAGTCCGCAGTAGCAGACGATCAAATTCGCGCGGTGCTACTTACTGGCAGAGGCAAACTCTTCAGCGCCGGAGGCAATCTCAAAACCTTTATGAGCCAAGAAGGCCCTTTAGATGACTACGTTAACAAGGTGATCGAAGACACATATAACCCCTTGGCAGAATATATGATGGCGATGCCAAAACCCGTGGTATCTGCTATTAATGGCCCTGCAATTGGTGCCGGCGTAGGCCTTGGCTTGAATGCCGATATTGTATTAGCGGCCAAATCGGCCTACTTTTCACTACCCTTTGTTCCCAAGCTTGGCGTGATCCCCGATATGGGCTGCTCCTGGCTGGTCAGCCGCGGATTAAACTATAATCAGGCGCTAGCGCTGTTTTTGACTGGCGAAGCGATGCCTGCCGAAGATGCCGCACGCAGCGGCATGATTTGGAAGTGCGTAGACGACGCCGAGCTAATGAAGGAAGCGTCGACCTTGGCGGCAAACTTGGCTAAGCTTTCCCCCGCAGCGATACGCAGAACCAAACAAGCCCTGCGGTCCGCCTGCGAAAGTAGCTTTGGTACGCAGCTAAAATTAGAGCAACAGCTTCAAACCCTCAGCTTTGGAGGCAATGCCTTCCAAGAGGGCTTACGTTCGTTTAAAGAGCGACGCGAAGCAGATTTTATTGCGCACGGAGACGATTAAGTTTCCACGCGATAACACAACAAAGAGATAACAACGTGGTTACTAAAACAAAAAAGCCCGGCACCCGCACTCGCCTGTCACGAGAGCATCGCGAAAAAGATATCGTCAGCTCGGCCCGCAAAGTCTTCATCAGCCGCGGCTATGAAGACGCGACTATTGCCGAAATAGCGGATGCCGTTGGTGTCGTCGAAGGCACGGTATTGCATTACTTCAAAAGCAAGCGCGCGCTGATGGTGAAAGTCATTGAGGAGTTTTACGAGGAGATTACCGCCACCATGGAAGGCGGTGTCAGCGGCATTTCTGGCGCACAAAACAAACTGCGCTACATTATCCACACTCACATGTCGCTGCTAGACAATAACAGCGACCTATGTACGGTTATTCTCAACGAGTCTCGTGGCGCACAGACAGAACTACTGGAAAAGGTTCACGACTTTAATCGCCGCTACAGCAATGTTGTTATCAATGTTGTACGCGAAGGAAAACAAAGCGGCGAAATTACTGAATCGGCATCGCCGGTGCTTATTCGAAATGTGGTGTTTGGCGCGATTGAGCATTATTTGTGGGACATCGTCGCGGGTAC
Source organism: uncultured Zhongshania sp. (assembly GCF_963975605.1). NCBI lineage: Bacteria > Pseudomonadati > Pseudomonadota > Gammaproteobacteria > Cellvibrionales > Spongiibacteraceae > Zhongshania > uncultured Zhongshania sp. The sequence goes on from NZ_CAXBHN010000018.1 coordinate 4,112, forward strand.
AAAACGTGAAAGTAGCGAAACGATAGCGGATCAACTCACTCACCTTGTTTTCAATGGCATTATTAGCAGCCCGGAAAATTCACGGGGCGAAATAAATCATCTTATTAATAAACTCAACAAATTGATCGACTAATAAATAAAATACCGGGAGAATTTTTATGAGCGACAATACGATCCATCAAGGCCAGTGTGCCTGTGGCGACGTCCGCTACACCTGCAGCAGCGAACCCGTTAGCGTGATGGCCTGTCATTGCCGCGATTGCCAATATGCGTCTGGCAGCGCCTTTGCCACGGTCGCCTTCTTCCCTGCAGCTAGCTGCGAAATGACCGGCGAATCAAAAGTGTATACCGTTAAGGGCGATGCCGGCTTGACGATAAACCGTCACTTCTGTGGTAACTGCGGCACGCCGCTGTATTCTGTCGCAACTGAAATGCCAGATCTCTTATTCATAAAAGTGGGATCGCTAGACAAGCCAAGCTCAGTCGATCTGCAGGGCCATATGTGGTGCGACTCTATGGTTTCGTGGCTAAAGCTGAATGACGGCTTAGTGCAGCTTCCCGGCAACCCGCCACTCGGTTAAAACAATCACGCAACAAACTCAGCACAAAAAAAATCGCCTTTAGGCGACTTTTTTGTCGAATTATATACCGCAGTAAAAATCTACATAAAACTAACAACGCTATCGTGTTTAGTTTCAATTTGATCTTTAAAATGCGCAATAATACTTTTTCGTTTGAGCTTCATTGTCGGTGTAAGTAGACCGTTCATAATCGTCCACTCTGGCGTTATAACAATCTGATTTACTCGCTCATACGCCGCTAGTGTTGCGTTAATTCGCGACAATGAAGCCTCCAAACTGGTAATCAATTCATCGCGCGACAAGCCCCGCGCCAACTCTGACAATGTCGCCAACAACAAAGGCTGATCAAGACCGTGACCACAAACGCAGACTTGCTCTAACTCAATTAACGAGCCGAAATCGTCCTCTAGCTTTATCGGCTGTATAAACTTTCCTTTTGTGGTCTTGAAGACTTCGCTAATACGCCCGGTAATCCACAAATTGCCATTGTCATCGAGCTTGCCCGTGTCACCAGTGTGATACCAGCCGTCAACTAAAGCCTCTGCGGTTTTCTCTGGATTTTTATAGTAGCCGATCATTAGGCCATCACTTTTGAAACACACTTCTTCGTCATCGGTAATTTTAATTTGCACACCCTGCAAAGGTATACCCACACATCCGGCCTGCGGCCGCTCATCCGACAGCCAAAATGTTCCGTCGCAAAAATTCTCAGTCATGGAGTAGCCCTCACGCAACACCACGCCCATATCGATAAACCAGTTTTGCACGTCCCTCGGGCAGGGAGCCGAACCCGTCAACACCATTCGAGCTTTATTTAAACCGAGCTGCTTTCTAACCTGCTCCTTCTGCTCCTCGCCAAACCCCGCCTGCACAGATGGCGGGATTTTCGCATCAACCGCCGCTTTAAATTTCACCCACAAGCGAGGCACCGAAAAGAAGAAGGTAGGTTCGACTTCTCGCAGCTCTGCGGCAAAGGTCTCCAATCCTTCCGAGAACGACATGATGTCGTTGCAGTAAAGCGCATTCATTTCAACAATGCAGCGCTCAGCCGCGTGCGACAAGGGCAAGTAAGAAATCAGGCGCTCGCGTTCTGGACCGCCACCAATTTTCCAGTCCTTTTGCATACGCGGCAAAATACGCCCTGGCGTGCCGTGAACATGCATTACCCCTTTGGGATTACCTGTCGTGCCAGAGGTATACAGAATGGTCATCAAGGCATCGAGATGCGGTATCGGAGAGTCTGCCATGGGCTCATGACTCGCAATAATGGTTTCCAACTCTGCCTCAACCTCGCAGCTACAGCCTGAAATACCAATCCGTTTAATTCCTGCAGGCAACACTTTGTCCGCTTGCTCAGCAATATCAAACTGCCCGAGAAAAATTAGCCTGCTTTCACTGTGCTCTAAAATATATCTAGACGAGGGCGCGTCCTGACCTGGATACAAAGGCACGCTAACGTGGCCACTAAGCATAATGGCAAAATCAACCACTACCCAGTCTGCGCAATTTTTCGCGAACACCGCGATCCGACTACCTGGCTCGTAGTCTTGAGCGGAAAGATAAGTCGCCAGGCGGCGAGCCCGATCAGCAGCCTGCGCCCACGTATATTCTGTCCACTGCAGATCCTTAGGCTGACGCAAAAATACTTGCTCAGCCGCGGTCGACTCCCACTGATAGAGCATCTCTAATGGTGTTTTTATCGCATTGCTCATCGCGCTGTACTCCGGCAATCATAATTTTTAAATTCACCAAGCCTTAGGCTTGCTATGTTTTCAAGCTTATTGGAACAAGACCCCAGCACCGACTTTGGCAATGACAGCTTGCGATGGCGCATTGCGTTTTGCACGACTCCTTCTCTGCATCTACCCATGCCCCAATGCGCGCGCCTGTCTTCGCTTAGCACGCAAGGGGCTAAGGCCGTCCTCGCTGGCACGGGGTCATCCCTCGCGTTATGTGGGTCTATATTGATTTGAACATCAATAAGGATTAAAGACAACTTTTGACTTAGCTCAGCAGGCAATTCAAACCTTAGGCCATCAACAGTGCAGCCGCTTGGATCAATGAAAGCCTTCTACAAATAGCGCGGAGAAAACTGTATTTATGCTTAGCGTAAAACTGGCCACACTTAACAAGGTACATTCATACCAACCGTCGAAAATCGGACGAGATACACGCCGCCTGGATTTAGAGAACAGTTAGAAACCTAATCGCAGAGGGGAAATGTGCGCGCCTGCAGTTATTGACTTAAAGGTCATTAACTGCGAATATCTCATGCAAACAAGCTGACAGACTGCATTCGGTAATACCTAAATCATCAACAATAAAGCACAACAAATCTCCGTCGCAGCCTCCATAAAGACATATCATTGATCACATTAGACCTATCGTTGTGGCACAGTAGCTCAGCCTTTGCCACTCATTACGATCGCCCTCAACACGAGGATTAAAAACATGAACAGCGCCCTACTGAACACCCAAGAAGAGAACAGCGATTTTCAATACATTAAGAATTTGGTCGAGTTGCAGCGCAGCAGTTTCATTCAAGACGGCTATCCAAATATTAAGACCCGCCTCGAACGCCTTGATCGCCTTATTGCGATGCTTCGCAACAACAAACAAAAACTAGCAGCTGCGTTGAAGAGTGACTATAGCGCACGCTCACATTTCGATAGCGTTGTTTTTGATATTTTAGTGCCAATAGAAAGCCTTAAATACTGCCGAAAAAATACTGCAAAATGGATGAAACCAGAAAAGCGCGGCGCTAAGTTCCCCCTTAACCTTCTGGGCGCTGACGCGCATGTGTTTTATCAACCCATGGGAGTAGTTGGTATAGTCGCTCCGTGGAATTTCCCAATTCAGCTCACATTCTCACCCCTGGGCAATGCAATCTCTGCGGGTAATCGCGCCATCATAAAGCCTTCCGAGCTGACTCCGGAAACCTCCGCTCTGCTACACAAATTGTTCACTGCCGACTTTGGCCCTGAAGAGATAAGTGTTGTAAATGGCGGCCCCGATGTCGCCGCTGCATTTACTGCACAGGCCTTTGATCACCTCGTGTTTACTGGCGCACCATCGGTCGCCAAGCACGTTATGCGAGCGGCCGCAGAGAATCTTGTACCACTCACCTTGGAGTTAGGCGGTAAATGTCCGGTTATTATCGGCCAAGGCGCAGATCTAAAAGCCGCTGTTGAGCGCATTTTCACGTTTAAAACCATGAATGCGGGGCAAATTTGTCTCGCTCCCGATTACACCTTTGTACAAGCAGAATTACTGCCACAATTTATTGAGCTTGCCAAAAAGTTTGTCGCTGACAACTTCGGCACCCTGGCAGACAACGACGATTACGGCTCGATTATCAATGAGCGTCATCGCGCGCGCATTGCTGGCTATATTCAAGAAGCAATGGACAGGGGCTATCAAACTATTCCACTTAGCGATGATATTGGTTTAGACAAGTTAGCGCACAATCACAAACTGGCACCGACGCTTGTCATTGACCCTGCCGACGACTGCAAGATTATGACCGATGAGATATTCGGCCCCGCAATGCCAATTAAAACCTATACCGACATCAGGCAAGTTGCCGCCCACATCAATCGCGGTGAACGCCCATTAGCACTCTACTATTTCGGAAAATCAAAACCTGAAATTAATCTACTAAAAACTAATACCACATCTGGCGGCATGGTCGTCAATGACATCGCCGCCCATGTTCTTCAAGACACTATGCCATTAGGTGGTGTAGGTCATAGCGGCATGGGCTCTTACCACGGCTTCGACGGCTTCCGCCAATTAAGTCACGGCAAAGGTTTTTACAAGCAAGGTATACTGAGCTTAACGCCGTTCTTTAAAGCGCCGCACACCGAAAAGATGCTCGCACTACTTGAAAAAATGATGGGCTAGTGTAGAGCCTCGTATAAGTACATTTTGAGATCAGAATATGAATATTGAACGCTTCGTAATCGACATAGACCAATCACGCCTAGATGACCTAGCGTATCGCTTAAAGAATGCACGAATCACTCCTGACTTTGGCAACAGCCATTGGGAATACGGCACCAACACCGATTACTTAAATGAATTAGTTGAGTATTGGCGTGAAGACTACGACTGGCGCAAACACGAAGAACAAATGAACCGGTTCGAACATTTCAAAACAGAAATAGATGGTCTTACTATTCATTTCCTTTATAAAAAAGGTAAGGGCCCGTCGCCCACACCGCTGCTGCTGAGCCACGGCTGGCCGTGGACGTTCTGGGACTACCAAAAACTCATCGACCCACTTACCGACCCCGCGGCCTACGGCGGCGACGCGGCGGATGCTTTCGATGTGGTCATCCCCTCGCTACCTGGCTACGGCTTTTCTACCCCCCTCACCACCACTGGCATTAACTTTGAGAGCACCGCCGATATTTTCGTAAAATTAATGGACGGTTTAGGGTATAAAAAATTCGCCGCCCATGGCCACGACTGGGGCGCCATCATCACAGCGCAGCTGGGTCACAAGTACGCAGATAAGTTAATCGGCGCTCACTTCACTACTATGATACCGCTTGACGCCTTTAGTGGTGGCACCGTCGATGGATCATTTTTTAGCGAAAAGGAAATGGACATTGCAGAAAAGAATGTAAATTTCTTTACTGATGGGGGTGGCTACTTTGCACTGCAAACAACGCGACCGCAAACCCTGGCCAATGCCTTGAGTGATTCACCGGTAGGACTGTGTTCGTGGATTTTAGAAAAGCGACGAGATTGGAGCGACTGCGGCGGCAACGTAGAAAGTCGATTCTCAAAAGACGACTTAATCACAACCGTCATGCTCTACTGGCTAACCGACAGCTTTGGCACTTCGGCTAGATACTACTACGAGGCGGCGCACCGGCCGTGGGCGCCATCACATGGCCGCGAGCCAGTAGTGGAAGCGCCATGCGGTATTGCCATTTTTCCAGAAGAAATACTATGCCAACCCGAGGCATGGATTAATCATTACTACAACCTAAAGCAACTATCGCGCATGGAGAGCGGCGGACATTTTGCAGCGATGGAAGAGCCAAAAGCGCTACTCAATGATATACGGCATTTTTTTGCGAGCTTGCGCTAAAAACCTAGCTTTTGAGTGCCTACATTGCCAGGGCACTCTTAAGAATTAGCACAACCCTTAAAGCCGCGCATATCCGCTCACAAAATTACCGAACAGAAGCTATCGCATTTAGCAAAGCATCAACAAATTTCAAAATATATTTATATAACGTGATAGCCGTTAGCTCGACGAACTCTCACTACGGGCCGCCCGAACACCCCAACACAAACCTTTATATGCATCTCCACCCAAGCACCAAAAACTTAAAAATAAGACTTTTTAGGTTAAGCAAACCTAACTCCGATTCCAACTTCGGATACATTAGACCCTGAATAAATATTTATTATTTAAATTTTATAATTAGTAAAAATATAAAAACCAATAACAGAAGTTACTTTTAATCCGGAGAGATCACTCACAACCATTGGATGTAGGCCGCCAATAGTGCATCAAGCCGCGCGTGTCATACAAGGTGTCGATGAATGTCCTCAGCATTGCGCTTTATAACGTATCGATTATGTACACAAATATTTTCTATTACTTGCGATCAGGCGAGATACACCTTGGTCTATCTTTGGGCTCAGCGCGTCTCCTAAAGTTAACTATTTGTTTCTTCTATTGTTTTCTTCAAACGAATAACTGTGCATGAATAACTGGAAACGATATTCGTCTTGACACAATCACTATTCGGTTCGCCGACAATTTATGCACCCTTATAAGGCATATCTCATGTCGATTAATATATCCACCGTTAGCTCTTATGCAGTGTTGCTATATCAAGCCCTAGATCACGAAAATTTCACAAACTAATACCAAGTAAATCCATAGCCGAGCCCATCACTATTTCTAGATAATAATTTAGACACTTCAACAGGAGAGAAGACTATGTCTATTAGCACGGATGACGCTATTCTGAAAAACACACTCAATACACACTTAGCAATTCTCATTGGCATTATGGTCGTACTGACACTTTTTATTCCTGAGATCAGTTAGTTAACACCTTAAGGCGGCATATGAATAATAACTAAGGCCGCCAACGTCCCTCCCCTCGAAAACCCCATCTCAAGCCGCTAAAAACATCGAGCTACCACAAAATCACGCTATCTAGGAATCTTATTGATCCGGACACTCGGCACACTCGTAACACTCAGCGATACCAACTTCCCACCCGTGCACCACGGCGAGCAGCGAGATAACACCGATGAAATACACTCTGAATGAGGCCATCGTCGTAGACCGACCAATCGAAGACTGCTTTGCCTACCTGAAAGATTTTTCAACTATCGAACAATGGGATCCCGGCGTTTATCGCTCGCGCAAGCTCACTCCAGGCAGCCCGGCAGTCGGTACCGAATATGAGATCTTACTCAAGTTACCAGGGAATAAGCAGGCGGCAATGCACTACCGTCAAATTGCAATTGAACCGCCACGACAACTAATACTAGAGGGTATAGGCGACAACTTCAGCGCCCTCGACACCATTACCTTCACTGCACTTGATGGCAATCGGACGAGTATAGATTACCGCGCAGAGCTCGATTTAGCGTGGCTAAAGCCGTCTGTTGCTTGGGTTTTCAAGCCTTTACTAAAACGCATCGGCACTAAGGCAGTAAACGGAATGCGGCTCGCGTTTAGTAACCCTGACTCTCCCGCCAAGCGACGCCTTAAAAATGACATTTGCGACAAGCTCGTCATCCCCGCCGCTCTCGGCTTCGGCAAGCGCGGCTACCTCTCAATGTCGCGCAAATCCCACACAAACAGAATGGACGGCAAGGTCGTCGCGATCACTGGCCCCACCGCCGGTTTAGGCCTAGACGCTGCTTGCGAACTGTCGAGATTAGGGGCGACGCTCATCTTAATAGGACGCGACAGAGAGAAACTTCAGCAAGCGGCCACCGATATTCAAAACTTCAGCGGCTGCGAAACAAATTCACTTCATATAGTTGAAGCCGATCTCAGCTCCCTACAAGCTACGTCTGCGGCCGCTAAAGCAATCCTACAAACCCAGCCTCGTATCGACGTTCTTATTAACAACGCCGGCGCATTGTTTGCCACACGAGAGGAAACCGCAGAAGGGTTTGAGCAGGCACTGGCGGTAAATTTCCTTGCCCCAGTACTACTTAGCAAATTATTAGACGGCCATTTCACAGATGCCAGCCGCGTTATCAACGTGGTATCTGGCGGTTTATATTTCCAAGGCGTAAACCTCGATGACTTGCAGTTCCGCAACGAAGCATACGACGGCAGCAAGGCCTATGCTCGCGCCAAACGAGCCCTGCTTTACATGAGCCAGGAAAACACCGGTAAGACGAGTTACTACACCATGCATCCCGGCTGGGCTGCCACACCAGGTGTCGCCAAATCCCTACCGGCCTTCAATAAAAAATTAAAGCACTTTATGCGCGATGGCCGAATGGGAGCCGACACCATGATATGGCTGGCCACCGCACCGGAACTGTCCCGCAGCGACCGAGCTGAACTGTGGTTTGATCGTCAACCTCATACCTGCGACGTTTTGCCAGGAACGAAATCGAGCACCGCCGAAATTCAGCAACTCCGGAATTGGACACTCGCCACCTTATCTCGCTTTGAATGAACGGTACCGCACAGAGGGCTGCACAAGGAATTTCTTAGCGATGACTCTTGGCAAATACAGAGAACGTCAAGCTGCTGATACAAGCTAACGCTCACCCTGCACAGGCGATCGCCGATTGAAACAGAGGAATCGAAACTAGGCGGGGGTATTGATGACAGGTGCCAAACCTTGATTACCGCATCACGTGACGAAGCCGGACATAAAAAAGGCCCACATGGGGCCTTTTCTGCTTAAGCAATATCTATCAATTACTCTTTGTCTTCACCGGCAATGCTAATTAATTCAACATCAAAAATTAACGCTGAATTTGGACCGATCATTTGACCCGCACCACCTGGACCGTAAGCCAAGGCTGGTGGAATAAATAATTTCCACTTAGAACCAACTGGCATCATCTGCAATGCCTCAGTCCAACCAGGAATTACGCCGCCAACTGGAAAGCTTACCGTCTCACCACGCTGATAAGAGCTGTCGAATACCGTACCGTCGAGCAACGTACCGTGGTAATGCACCTCTACTGTATCGTCGGCGCCAGGTTTTGCGCCCTCAGCTTCGGTCAACACTTGATACTGCAAACCACTTTCGGTTGTCTTCACACCTTCCACAGAGGCATTTTTTGCAAAGAACGCATCTGCTGCTGCTTGATTCTCAGAGCCGGCCGCCTGCGCTTCTTCCTGACGAACTGCTAATTGCTTCTGCTGATACTCTTGCAGCGTGCTCATAATCTCTTCTTCGCTCATCTGCAGCTCGCCGCCAGCAAGGGCATCGCGTACACCTGCACTGAAGGCATCTACATCTAAGGGAAGGTCATCACCGAATCGCGCACCAATATTTGCGCCGATACCGTAACTCACTTTCGAAATTTCAGTATTCAAGTCAGCCTTAGACGAAGTTTCACCACCACAAGCCGTTAGCAGACCACTCATTACCACCGCACAAACCAGTGTCTTATTCATGTAACTACCTTATTTATTAAGAAAAAATACTGTCGCGAATTCGACATGCATACTCAGACCGTAGTCTGCCACAAGCGTTCCTGCAGACACAGTGCCCCAAGAGATAAATCCTATTGATTGGGGAGATAGATTCTCTGCGACAAGTTTGTATAATGCAGATTGATGTTTTTTTGAACATTTGTAGGGTTAAATCTCATGATTGGTAATAAAAACAAGAGTAGAACGGTCAAAACCCCACTTGTTGAGCTGCAAAACCTGCAATCCGAATTGCACTCGCTTAGGGAAAAGCACATCGACGCACTTGAAAAAGAGCTGTTACTTCTTGAAAAAGAAGAGGTTTCTCAAAAATCACGGATAGACAAAACCCGCGATCAGCTAACTCAGGCAAAACAGCGCCTAAAGGAACAACAGGACGCAAAGCCCAGCATTCAAGCTCGCAGCCAAGCTAGCATCGACACCCATCAAGCCAATTTTGATAAATACCAAGCGGAGCTGGCGCAAATACGCAGTAAAGTATTTGAACAAAAACTGCTCATCCGCAAAGAAAAAGCCGTACTGAAGGCGATTATCGATACCGAAAAGTCGCTCAAGAAGCCAGAAAAGACGGCTCCCTCGGCAAAACCAGCGGTAAAATCTAACAAACAGGCGGCGCCAAAGGCGAAAGCCCCAACAGAGAAGCCAGCTGCAAAAAAACCAAGCGCAGAGAAACCGCCAGTAGCGAAAGCCCCGGTAGCAAAAGCCGCGGCGGAGAAACCCAAAGCTGCCAGTGCGGCCGCAAAACCTAGCGCGCCATCAAAAGAAGAGAAGCCTAGCGAGAAAAATAGTAATGTCACGGCAAGCACCGACACCGATACGCCAGTGACAGCGCCACCACCGCCAGCTGCTGTCAAAAAAGTCGCCGCCCCAGTCGAAAAAGAGGACTACATTCCACCGAAGCGACGAGTGCGACGGATGAGCGATATCCCCAGCCACCCAGATAAGGCGGGTGATCGACTTGCCAGCCTATTCGACGATTTTTAGGGTATATCGGCAAACCTTTCCGCTATTTCTTTAAATTTCGGAGCAAGATCACCTTGACTTACGCCCTTAACCAACGCGGCGTAAGTCAATATATTGTCCAAGTAAGGAGCGTCCCCCTCGCTCGCGGCGGTTTTTATCGCAAAGTGATGACATAGCGCGTCAATCTCCACGCGCTCCGCTTCGATCTCCGCCGCTTTCAGCGCACCATATAAACCAGCATTTGCCTCGGCCTCCCTACGTAAAGCGCGCAGCGGCAGTACATAACGCTCGCGAATAGGGGCCGCCAAAGCTATCAATTCCCCGCATAGCGAACTTGTCCAACGCCGCCCTTCACGGCCGCAAAATCCGGCGGCCAGCAAGATATTCACATCCATTTGATAATGGTCCTGCAAATAAAGGCAATGCCGTTGTATTATGGGCTCCGCGTAAGCCGCCAGCGCAAACTCCCATAGAGTACTTTGCGTCTTTTTAGGTGAATTCTCACCGGCATTACATTTTTCGTTCATTACTCGGTACTCACGCTATAATCGCGCCCCATCATGATTGAACTCCAGAACCTCAGTTTACAACGCGGCGGCAAAGCTTTGCTCGAATCGGCCGACCTGCGCGTTAATCCCGGTGAGCATATTGCCCTCGTTGGCGCTAACGGCACCGGTAAATCCAGCTTGTTCCAGCTCATGTGTGGCAAGCTGGTGCAAGACAGCGGCGAGCTTAACATTCCGGCGCAATGGCAGATCGCGCAAATGCGGCAGGAAGTTGATGCCAGCGATCGCTGCGCCATCGACTACGTTATCGATGGCCATCACCGTTTCCGCGATATTGAAGCACAAATAGCGAGCTGCAATGACGATCATCGCCTTGCCGAGTTACACGGCGAATTAGACCTGATCAATGCCTACCAAATTCGCAGCGACGCTGAGCGCTTACTTACCGGCCTGGGTTTCAAGCTAGCAGAGCTGGAACGCCCGGTTAACGACTTTTCCGGCGGCTGGCGCATTCGCTTAAATTTAGCACAGGCGCTGATGTGTCCATCAGATTTGATGTTGCTCGACGAGCCAACCAATCACTTGGACCTCGACGCCAGCCTCTGGCTTGAACAGTGGCTGCACCGCTACGAAGGGACTCTGTTTTTAATATCCCACGACCGCGACTTTATCGACGCCTGTTGCGACCACGTGGTTCATTTAGAAAGACAGACCATGACCCGCTACCGCGGCAACTACACCGCCTTTGAGCGCCAGCGCAGCGAACGCCTCGCCCAGCAGCAACAAGCGTTTGAGAAACAACAGGTCGTTCGCGCCCACATGGAAGATTTTGTACGACGCTTCCGCGCCAAAGCCACCAAAGCCAAGCAGGCCCAAAGCCGCTTAAAAGCGCTGGAACGGATGGCCGATATCGCACCGGCACATATTGATTCGCCATTTAACTTTCGCTTCTACGAACCCAAGCAGTTCTCTGACCCCTTGCTTTCGCTGTCGCAGGCTACCTTGGGCTACAACAGCCCCATCCTGAATAAGCTGAATATCAGCATTCACCCTGGCACCCGCCTCGGGCTGCTGGGCGCCAATGGCGCGGGCAAATCCACCTTAATGAAAACCCTTGCCGGTACTCTGCAGCCCATTCAGGGCGAGCGCCAGCAAGGTGAACACCTGCACATGGGCTATTTTCATCAGCATCAACTGGAGTCTTTAGACTTAAGCGCCAGCCCAATACTGCAATTGCAACGCCTGCGCCCAGATGCCCGCGAACAGGAAATTCGTAATTTCATTGGCGGTTTTAATTTCCATGGCAAACATGCCGAGCAGAGCTGCGAGAATTTTTCCGGCGGTGAAAAAGCGCGCCTAGCCCTCGCCATTATCGTGTGGCAACGGCCTAATATGTTGCTGCTCGACGAGCCAACCAACCACCTCGACTTGGAAATGTGTCACGCACTGACCTCAGCGCTACAAAATTTTGAAGGCGCGGTGATTCTCGTCAGTCACGACCGCCACCTACTAAGAAACACCGTCGATGAATTTCTGCTCGTCGATGCAGGGCAGGCGCAACCCTTCGACGGCAGCCTTGAAGACTACCGCCACTGGCTACTCAACCGCGACAAAAGCGCGCCAACGAGCAATGAGGCTACCACCGACAACGACGCGCCCTTGGTCGACAAAAAACAAGCGCGCCAACAGGCCGCCGCTCGCCGCGCCCAGCTGGCACCGCTGACCTCAAAGCTTAAAAAGCTCGAGCAAAGTATGCAAAAGTTCAGCGACCAACTGACTCAAATTGAAGAGCAGCTCGCGGACAGCAAGCTATACGATGACAGCAATAAAGAAAAACTGAAGAAATTACTGGCAGAACAAGCCAGCTTGCGCGAACAAAATGACGAAACTGAAGAGCAGTGGCTGGCAATTCAAGAAGAGCTTGAGGCCTTGGAAACCGAACTGTAAAACGGGTGATTTGCGGGCGGCATTTCCGCCGCCCGCAAAGATGCTTATGCCTTGGCTTTAACCGCTTCCAAAAACGACGCCATGCCTTCCTGCATTGCTTGATCCAATTGCTTGGATATATCTGAGGCAGCCATCATTTCATCCCATTCGCGAAGACCGGGGACGTCCGCTACCACATCCCACTTATAGATGGCGCCCGTCGCCAATTTGCAGGTCAACAAGCAATAGCGTAACGCCACATCCGCCATCGTCATTGCTTCACCAAACATATACGGAGCGGGCTTTGCCAACAACGCCAGGGCCTGGCAACCCTTAGTGATTGTTTCGCGGACCTCTGCCTTAACGTCATCGCTCACCTTCTTACCGGCGAGCACTTCAGGGAATAAGCGGCGGGCTGGCAACTCAAAATACAATTCTGCCATTTTCATTAACTCGCCCACCTTGGCACGCTGCCACTCATCGGCAGGTAACAGCGGGCGCGCAGGATAAGCCGCCTCAAGGTAACTAAGAATAACGCTGCTCTCCGCTAGGCAGCCGTGCTCTGTTTCAATGCTAGGGACCTTTCCCATGGGGCTTTTACTGTTATACGCGGGATCCATTCCGGGGAAAGTCAGCACTTCCTCAAACTCTACGCCCTTATAAAGCAAGACATGCTTTACCATATTGAAATAATTACTGACTGCAAACCCATACAATTTAAGCATCGCGTTCATCCCGTTAGGTATTATTCTGAATAGCCCAATAGTATACGCAGCATTGATTTCTCTACACCAGTGTCAACATCAACCAATTTTCATACCGCCACCCTCGCGTGCGACTGAAAGCTGACAATTTGGTAAGTTGCCGCCACGACATAAGTTGGCTACTGTTCCCGCTCAGATTTATACGGTAGCAAAAACGATGACTATTACCCTGCCCGCCCACATTAATGACGTTAAGGGCTTTTTGGCCGACGACGAGGCACACGCCCTTCACGAGTACGCACTGTCCGTGGCAGAGCGGGGCCCAGTTCTGGAAGTAGGTAGCTACTGCGGCAAATCAACCATTTACCTGGGCTTGGCCTGTCAGCAAAAAAACAGCGTGGTGTATGCGGTCGATCACCATGTCGGTTCAGAAGAACACCAGCTCGGCGAAATGTTTCACGACCCAGACCTGTATGATGCCGGTGAAGGGCGCTTCGATACCTTCAAAGACTTTCGGCGCAATATTCGCCTGGCCGGATTAGATGACACCGTCGTTCCCATCGTGGCGACATCAGAAGTCAGCGCGCGACACTGGCACACACCCCTCGCCATGGTCTTTATCGACGGTGGTCACAGCCTTGATGCCGCACTGTGCGACTACCGCTGCTGGGCGGGCAAAATTATCACCGGTGGCATACTCGCCATTCACGATCTATTTCCCGCGCCAGAAGAAGGCGGCCAAGCACCCTATGCCATTTACAAAATGGCATTAGCGTCTGGGCTGTTTGAACCCATTGCGCGGGTGAATACGCTTGGCTTGTTAAGGCGGGTTTAGAGCTAGAATGCCTAGGCATAATCGCCGTTAATTTGTTGTGGTATGCCGTCATACCTGACACCGATCGGGTATCCAGATGAAGCGCAGCGATTGTTTTTGTTCGACATCCGATCTTGGGCTTATTGCAGTAGATATCCGCAAGCCTTGTTTTCGACCAACCGGGCGACTTACTTTATTCGGCACCACGTGCCTCAACCTTCGGGTCGCGAAAAGGCGGCGATCAAATAGAAAACTTTGTCTTTTTGCTTGGGCCAAAAATAAAGTAAGCAAAAAAGAAAGGCACCCTGCATCACCGTCGACGGCAAAAAACGCCATCGATGTAAATCGAGGCTTCCTGCCTCTCGGCAACGGCTATCCTGCCGTTTTGTCCTCCGCGCTTCGCAAGTAACGACGCGGGCAGCGTGTCCCCGGAAAAAACTCGTCTTCGACTCAGAAAGTTTCCCGCTTTAACCCGTTACTCGCTGCAATGCTTAACGGTGCTGAAGGGACTTTGGGCGCTGGCTGAAAGTCCCGTGGTTCTGTTTTGCTCTCTTTAAGTTAATACCAGAACATGGCACCGCTCTTTGTCCCGCATTTTAACTCACCGAGCATCGCGGAAATTCAATGGGATGTTTTTAGCGAGTATTATCTGGGCCGAAGGCGAGTTCCGCAGATAAATGACGAGCAACGCGGAGGGCTGATGCCATTTTTGTCCCCAGCGTTGTTGTACCCAAAGCATTCGCTACGCTTGGGGCAGGCTCTCAGTCACTTGTTTAGAATGACTAAACGGCGCGACTGCCGTCCGGGCGGCGCTCCGCTAGCTGGAAGCAAAAATGACCGCCAGCAGTGATAATCGAATTAGTGTGAACAGCCCCTAAAGTGAGCCCGGCTCGACACAAGCTGAATCTGTACTACAATTCCACAAGCGACTTTTTTTTTCGGTATCACCCAATTTTTCAGAGATTCCCAGGGGCACTGAGAGGTATCATCGTACACCGTCCCCTTTCTAGGGAACGTCTTGCGCAGCGGCCTGAGACAAGCGGCACAGCACTCACGCCACCACCGGATGTATTTGTGAACCACAACGAAGGCAAAGGCAACAACAACACCCGAAACCCAGCGATATATGCAGGCTTGTATGCGGTTACCGCGGGACTATGGATTCTGCTGTCTGGAAAAATGCTGGCCTACGCCGTCAGTGACCCCACCTCGATCGCTCATCTGGAGCTGGCCAAAGGATTGTTATTTGTCGCCGCGACCAGCGCCGGACTGTATCTAGTGTTGCGCCAGCGCCCTTCTAGCCCGGATCTGAACCTACCCAACAAAAGGCCGCGGTCGCCGCTGCTGATTATCACCGTGCTGACAATACTGATTCCTCCCGCCGTGGGCTACGGTATTCTGCGTTTCTACTCTCCCCACCTGGAGATGAAGCTCTACGTAGAACTGGACGCTATTGCCAGCCTCAAGGCCGGCCAAATCGACTTGTGGCGCGAAGAAAGGTTAAGGGACATTACCAGCCTGGCCGACAGCAGCAGCCTAGTCAGCAGTGCACTGCAACTCACCACCGAGTCAGCCGACAACGATTCTCACCGGCGCTATATCGAAAATCGCCTGGAGTCGATACTTCATGCCGACAACTACCGCGGGGCCATGATACTGGATCGCAATGGCCAGCCTCTGGCATCGGTCGGCCTGGATATAGACTTGCCATCCAGCACATTGGCACTGATTGAACAGGCCAGCATCAGCCGAGGAATCGCGGGACATCTTACCCTGAACGATAGCGCAGGCAGCTATCAGGATCTGGTGGCGCCGCTGGTCATGCCTGGAGAAAGGGCTCAAGTAGAGCACTTTCTATTGCTTCGCAGCGACCCCGAGCGTTTGTTGAGATCCCTTATGCCAATCTGGCCTGGGTACCACGCCAGCGGCGAAACGCAAATTTTTCGTCCTGGTCGCCAAGATGCTCTGAGCTATCCGGGTCCAGGCAGCGATATATCGGGTGACTCAAAATCCGCTGTTATCAACGGCGTCAACCCACTGGCCGGTGCAATTGATCTGCAGCGAAAGCGCCATGGCCAACTCCGGGCGAAGGACCACCGGGGTCAGGATGTCCTGGCCAGTTACCGGGCCTTGAAGGACAGCGACTACGCCGTTATCGCCAAAGTGGATCGGGACGAATCACTACGCCCCCTGCGCGTACTGTCCGCCTGGGTCGGCGGCCTGCTGTTCGGCGGCCAGTTGGTGATTGGCATCATCCTGCTCATTCTCTGGCAACAGCAGCGTCGATCCCATCAACTGTCGCTGTTGGCACGCAGCCAACAACACGAAATGGAACTGCGCCAGCAACAGGCCGTGTACTTTGAAATGTTCGAGGCCAATCCCCACCCCATGTGGGTCTACGATCGCCACAGCCTCCGCTTTCTGGCCGTCAACGATGCCGCCCTGCAGCAATACGGCTACTCCAGGGAGCAGTTCCTAGGTATGCAAATCAGTGATATCCGCCCCACTGAAGAACGTACAAAGTTAGAAGACTATCTCGCCACGCAGCCCAGTGAGGGCATCGATCGCGCCGGCCTCTGGCAACACCAGCGCCGCGATGGCAGCCTACTGACGGCAGAGATATCCGGTCATCCGCTGCGCTTCCAGGACTATGACGCGGAAATGGTGCTGGCCTACGATGTCACTCACCGGGAGGAGATGGCGGCCCAACTTCGGGAATCGCAACGCTTTGCCTTTGCCACCATCGATGCACTGGCGTTGAACATTGCCGTGCTGGACGAGACCTTCCACATCGTCGCCACCAACGCCGCCTGGCGGGATTTCGCCCGGGCCAACGGCGGCGACCCCAAGACCACTGGATCGGGCAGTGATTATGCCGCGGTCTGTCGCCGCGCCGCCGAACACGGCGAGCCCCAGGGGCAGTTGTTGCTGGAAAAGTTATTGGCTCTGCGCGACGGCAGCATAGACCGCTTCGAATTTGAGTACCCCTGCCATTCCCCCGAGCTACAACGCTGGTTCATCGTGCAGGGTAAGCGCTTCCCCGGCGATGGGCCGCTACGACTGGTAATCACCCATGAAACCATTACCGAGAGGAAGTTAGCAGAGCTGGAGCTGCGACAACTCAACCGCTACTACGCTGCACTGAGTAATATGAACGCCAGCATCATGCGCAACAGCGAGTCCCAGAACATCCTCAACCAAGCCTGTGAGATCGCCATGCAGCACGGCGAATTGGAACTGGTCTGGGTAGGCAAGCTGGAGGCTGACGGCCACAGTATTAGCCCCCTCGCCAGCGCGGGGCCGGCAGCAGGGTATATGGACCAACTCCTTGTCAGCGCCGACCCCGAGCACGACAACGGACAGGGCCCGGTGGGCAAGGCAATACGGCTGGGCCACGTCGTGGTAGTCAACGATTTCTACCACGACCCCAGTACTAAGCCCTGGCACGAGGCGGCCCGCCGTTGGCAATTGCAAGCGGCTCTGGTCTGCCCGATCAAATGCCGCAATGGCATCTGGGGGGAAATTGCCTTTTACTCCAAGCAGCGCGACTATTTTAAAGAAAGCCTGATTGCCTTACTGGAAGAGCTCACCGCCGATTTGGCTTATGGCCTGGACATGCGGGAATTGGAACGGACCAAAGCCGAGTCCGAGGCCCAATCACTACTCAACGCCCAGGTGATCGAATCCAGCCACGAGGGCATGTATATCTGTGACGCGGATCTCAGGATCACCATGGTCAACCGCGCCTTCAGTGAGATTACCGGCTACAGCGCGGAAGAGCTCGTGGGCGAGAGACCAAACGAGCTCTTTACCGGTCGGGAAGATACCAGTCTGGGCACCCAAATGTTGTCGCTGCTGCAAAACAGCGGCCGCTGGGACGGAGAAATTTGGCAGCGTCGCAAGAATGGCGAGTCCTTCCCCGCCTGGCTCAGCGCCACCCGAGCGGTCAACGAAGGGGAAGTACGCTACATCGTTATTTATCGAGATATCACCGAGCAGAAAGAATATCAGCGCCGCATTGAGCACAGCGCCAGTCACGACCCCCTGACCGACCTGCCAAATCGCGGTTTAGTGGATGCCAGAATCGACCTGAGCATCGCCGAGGCCCGACATAGCGCTCGTAAAGTTGCGGTAATATTTATTGATATCGACCGCTTCAAAGTGATCAATGACAGCCTTGGCCATACCCTTGGCGACCAGCTCCTGAAAGCAGTGGCGTCGCGCATCTTGCGGGTGTTACCCGACAGTGACTTGGCCTGCCGCGTCGGCGGCGACGAGTTTATGCTGGTACTGGGAGAGCTCGCAAACGCTGAACAGGCGGGGCGCTTTGCCAACACCCTGACCCGCCATCTGGCCCGCCCCTACCATATCGAGAATCATGACCTGCTTATCACCGTCTCGGTTGGTATAGCCATGTACCCAGGTGACAGTAACGACAGCGCCAACCTGACCCGGCGAGCCAATACCGCCATGGCCAGCGCCAAGCAACTGGGCCGCAATCGCTACCAATTCTATTCTGATGAAATGGAAGCTGACCAAAGACAGCAATTAGAGCTTGAAAAGGCGCTGCGAGGGGCAGTAATGCGGGGCGAGCTATTTCTGGTGTATCAACCCCAGTGTCGCCTGGAAGACGAAAAACTGATCGGCGTGGAAGCGCTGGCCCGTTGGCAGCATCCCGACTTTGGCCTGGTCCCCCCCGATCGTTTTATTCCCCTGGCGGAAGCCAGCGGCCTGATTATCGAACTCGGAACCTGGATACTGGGTGAAGCGTGCCGGCAAGCCGTGCAATGGCAAGTGGCGGGCATTACCGATGTTGTGATCTCGGTCAACGTTTCCGCGCTGCAGTTTCGGCAGGAGTCCTTTGTCGATACCGTACGTCAGACCCTCAAAGCCAGCGGGCTGGCGGCCGCCAGGCTGGAACTGGAAATTACCGAAAGTCTGTTGATGACAGGCATCGATCAGGTACTGCTAAAGCTGGAGGAGCTGCGAGCTCTGGGTATCAAGCTGGCCATTGATGATTTTGGCACCGGCTATTCCAATATGGGTTACCTTCGCCAGTTCCACGCTCATCGCCTGAAGATAGACCAGTCATTTATCCGCACACTGCCAGAGGACAGAGACAGTGCCGCCATCGCCCAAGCGATAGTCAACCTGGGTAATAGCCTGGGCATGCAAACCATCGCCGAAGGTATTGAAACCGAAGCCCAGTTGACCTTTCTTAAATCCATTGACTGTATGGAAGGCCAAGGCTACTACTTTGCAAAGCCGCTAAGCCCGCCCCAACTGGAAGCGTGGTTGGCAACACATTCGAAGCACTAGCGCTCCTTCAACATGATTACCGTGTGCAGTCAGTCCTAGGCGGTTGATTGCGATGCGTTGTCTCGAAGGCATAGTGCCTAATGCACTCGCTGCGCGGGGCCTGCTTTATTTCATTTGGCGTGACCAACCTTCTCTCCTCGCGTCCCGGCGGGGCCCGCTAGATTGCGGGCATTTTAATATCAACAGGAGTAATCAAATAAGTGTAAGCGGGCTCTGGCAGTTCCGGCCACTCTCACTCAATCATCGACGGTAGCTTGCTGGTATCTATCAGAACGATCATCACTATTGCGGTGGATCAATATGCGCCCCAAGTGTGGCGTTTACCCGAAACCAACCCGCAATACTGTATCGCAGGCGACTTGCGGTAGTTACTTCGTGGGGGAAGCGGTCGCTCAGGAAGACCACCAGGGTGCCCATTAAAGGCGATATTTTTGCGATGGGCTCAACATCATCTTCAAACATCACTAGATGCCCGCCATCGGCCAAAGCCCAATTCGGGTTTAAATAGAATACGGTCGAGAGCACACGGTTTGTGCGGCCTTTGAAGGCATCTAAATGCTTTTTATAAAAAGCGCCGGGGACGTAGCGGGCAAAATGGCACTCGTAATCGAATAAGCCCATGAAGAGGCGACAATTCAATCCCGTGCGCAATTTTTCCATCCACGCCAGATAACTCGCCTCAACCTCATCGCTTGCTGCTAGCCAGCGGATTTCGTCATTGCGGACAAAGGGGTTTAACTGGAACTCCCCAGCGCGACCAACGCCCGCGGGTTTAAATACCTCGTCCTCAAAACTGGCTATGCGAGCAAAAAGCGCGTCGCTCATCGCAATAGGTAGGGCCGCCGGTATAACGACATAGCCTTTTTCGGTTAAAGCATCGGCGATCTGATCAAAAACTCGCTCTGTATCCAGCTCAGATAAGAGTACTTCAGCTTCCACTATGCAGCCCCCGAAAAAACTGCATATTTACTCTTAAGCGCGGCGCTGTCACTAATTAATTTTTATTAAGAACGGCATTATTTAGCAGCGAATATACGCCTGCGAATCTCTGCACTTATCGGAGATAGCGCAGGGTCATGACTAAATCCGGAATAAACTGCAAATAACTCCCGTACTGCCATAACTGCGCCGATACCGACGGCCGCATTTCGCGTTCAACCTTATCTATTAATTTATGCAGACGGCGACGACCCTGCGCACGGTTCACACCCACTTCGATAACAGGAGCCAATACCGGTGTCGCCAAAAACATCACCGCGAACCCGGCGATAGCGCCGCTAACCGCTACCCACGCCGGCACACCAAACCAGCCCGCCCACAGCGCCGCCCAGGCACTTTGTTGACTCAAATACACCGTGCTTGCCGCCGACATACCAATCATCGACGCGCTGCCAAAGGCAATTTTATCGCTCACGCTCCGGCCTAATAGACCGACGCCTAAGAACATCAACACATCTCGACTGCTGTCATGGTGCAAACCCATTTGCGCCACGGCAGCCTGGAGGCGCTTGGCGGCGACGTCGCTGTCGTAAGGTGCTAGGACCTCGCGCAAGCGTTCGATGTCACCTTGCTGGTAATCCGGGTGGGCACGCAGCTGCTCAAACAACATCGCCTGCAAGGCAGGTAGGTCTAGCACCTGCTCGGCCAATATATCGGCTATCGCCTGCTCTTTGCCGGTCAGAGCTCTATGCACTGTCTGGCCTCGTCTTCCGAGGCTGCGCAGTAAACGCCATAGCGCGCGCGGAATGTTCATTAAATCTGCCGGCACATCGGCTTTATTTTGCCAATGCCTGGAGGCAACGGCTGAGATGGAGCTGAAATAACGCGCGTGCACATCGTCTACCCTTGCGTGAGCGGCAGCGAAATGCGCGCTAATCGCCTGACGCAGTGCGGCCTGCCACTGCGCCTCGGCATCGCTGATTTCAATTTCTGGCTGATCTGCGCTCACAAATCCCGACTCCGCATAATGCGCATAAAAATGGCTTGTAAGCCTATGACATTACACACAAAATGAGGGCTTAAACTCATAACATATACCGCTGCCATGTCAGAACATACCGATTACGTAAAATGGTTTCGCAACTCAGCACCTTATATTAACGCTCACCGTGGCAAAACATTTGTCATTATGTTTGGTGGCGAAGCCGTTGCGCACCCCAATTTTGCCAATATTGTGCATGATGTCGCCCTGCTAAACAGCCTCGGTGTAAAACTGGTTTTAGTTCACGGCGCGCGTCCGCAAATAGAAGAGCGGGTGCGCGACGCGGGTATCGAAAGTCGCTACCACAATGATCTGCGTATCACCGACGACATAGAGCTGCGCTGTGTTACCGATGCCGCAGGCTCCTTGCGCGCCCATATCGAGGCACTGCTGTCGATGGGTGTGGCGAATTCACCCATGCATGGCGCCGCTATCAGAGTGTGCTCCGGCAACTACGTCACCGCGCGCCCGATTGGCGTGGTGGATGGTATTGATTTGCGTCACACCGGCGTGGTCAGAAAAGTCGACGCCCAGGCTTTACAGCAGCAGCTCAATCACCAACACGTCGTGATGTTATCACCGCTGGGATATTCACCAACTGGGGAGATTTTCAACCTCACGGCAGAAGATGTAGCCGTGCACACCGCTGCGGCCTTAAAAGCCGACAAATTAATTTTATTCACCGCCGATTCCGGCCTGCTAAATAGCGCCGGAGAGTTGATCCGCCAGTGCGAATACCGCGACGTCGACCAGGAGCTAGAACAGCAACCATTATTAAAAAGCGATAGCGTCGTACAAGCGGTGGTCGATGCCGGCGATCTTGGTATCAACCGTTGCCACATGATCTCATTCCAAGAGGATGGCGCCCTGCTTCAAGAGTTGTTTAGCCGCGACGGCGCCGGCACGCTCATCACCCAAGAGTATTATGAACAGTTTATGACTGCCAGTATCGATGATGTGGGCGGCTTACTCGCCATCATCGAGCCCTTAGAGGCAAAAGGCGTATTGCTCAAACGGTCACGGGAATTATTAGAAAACGAAATCGAGCATTTTAAAATACTTGTTCGCGACGGCATGGTCGTCGCGTGCGCCTCGCTTTACCCATACCCCGAGCAACGCAGCGGCGAGATCGCCTGTGTAGCGACGCATCCAGATTATCGCGGTGCAGATCGCGCCGAGCGCCTATTGGAATTACTGGAAAAAGAGGCGCGTAAAAAAGGCTTGGATTCGGTGTTTGTGCTTACCACACAAACCGCGCACTGGTTCCAGGAACAGGGCTATGTAGAGTGCCAAATAGACGACTTACCACCGGCTAAAAAGCAACTCTATAATTTTCAGCGCAAGTCTAAAGCCTTTATAAAGACGCTAAATTAATATGCGCGTACCAAGAATATACGTGGAACAAGAGCTGGCCGTCGGCCAGCTTATTTCCCTGGACGAGCGCGCTGCACATTATGTTTCGCAAGTGCTGCGTATGCGAGCTGGGCGAGACTTAATTGTATTTAATGGTGACGGCGCGGCTTATCCGGCAACGATTATTGAAGCGGCAAAAAAATTGCTACGCTGTCAACTTGGCGACGAAGTACTTAGCTCCGCGCCACCTTCACCGCTTTATATTGAACTCGCCATCGGCATATCTAAGGGCGACCGTTTTGACTGGGTAATTCAAAAAGCAACCGAGCTCGGCGTCAATAAAATTACGCCGCTATTTACCGAGCGCTGCGACGTAAAACTGAGCGGTGAACGACAAGGAAAAAAACAGCGTCACTGGCAGCAAATTATGATCAGTGCCTGCGAACAAAGTGGCCGCAACAACTTAGTCGAGATAAGCGATGCATGCCGCTTAGATACTTGGTGCGCGAGCTTAGGCGAGCAAATCAAATTAGTGCTGTGCCCAAGTTTAAACGCGGAGCTTAGCGTCGATGACGGCCGCGCAAATCACATCACCCTGCTAGTTGGCCCCGAAGGCGGGCTGAGCGACGACGAAATCACGTACTCTATTAAACAAGGTTTCCAAGCACTGCAATTGGGACCGCGGGTGCTGCGCACCGAAACGGCCCCCATTGCCGCTATAAGTATTATGCAGCATCGCTGGGGAGATATGGGTTGGGGTTAGATGTGGGTACGGACTATAATTTTGAACTGACTACAAAACGGCAAGAACTTCCTGCTCAAGCGCATCCCAGTTTGGAATCATAAGCTTTAATTCTACCGCCCTAACTTGGCTGTGAAGCAGTGGATGTGGGTCGGTATCTAATGGCGTAATATCACTCTCACGCAACCGCACCAGGCGCGGCACACCGCTCAAGGCCACACCAAAATACGGCATTTTCTGCCGATCACTTAAACCGTTGAAGACCGCCATTTGCCGCAATACCAAACCCTCCGGTAAACGGCCATTTAACAACCCTTCAAAGCTAATAATTGGAATTTCCTGTTCGCGCCACGCCATATAGCCAAGCAGGAAGGGTGATGACACGGCTGAACTCAGCTGCCCAGCCAGGACGACTTCGGCCACGCTCGCGTTTGGAAGCAGCAATCCACCACTCATTAACGGCAGGACAATATTTGCCGATACAGTAGACGGCTTTTCTAGCGTGGTATTCATGCATCCACCAAGTTCGACGTCACTTCATCAATCGCCTTAAGTAACTGTATTTCCTGATAGGGTTTACCAAGGAAGTTGTGCACACCTAAGGTATGCGCGCGCTGACGATGCTTCTGCCCGGTACGTGAGCTAATCATAATAATGGGAATATCTTTCATCCGCGGATTTCCGCGTATCCTGCTCGCGACCTCAAAGCCATCCATGCGCGGCATTTCAATATCGAGCAAAATAACATCCGGCAAACGCTCACTGCCCTGCAGCTGATTAACCGCGTCCAAACCGTCCCGCGCTAGCGCAACCTCCATATGCTGGCGGACAAGCAACCTTGACGTTACTTTTCTTACCGTCACCGAATCGTCGACTACCATGACCAACCGTGTATTCTTCCTTGAAATGGTAGGCTGCGGCTGTCGCTGATTACCCGCGAGGCGACGGGCAACATCAGCGCGAATACTAGCTAACATATCTAAAATAACGACCACACTGCCGTCGCCCAGCACGGTGGCTCCCGACAACCCGGGCACCGCCGCAAACTGTGGCCCAAGGGTTTTTACTACGACCTCGCGGGAACCCAGCAGCGAGTCAACTTGAATCGCCGTCGGCGGCTCGGCATTGCGGATCAATAATACTGGCCGCGACTCTATCTGACCCTCAAGGTGAGGGACACGACTCGCGTCGAGCAAATTACCCATATAACGCAAATTATATTGCTGATTAGCGTATTCAAAATCCGGGCCGCCCTCTTGATAATACACATCAAGTTCATAGGGACTGACCCGCACAATACCTTCAATATTATTAAGCGGTACGGCAAATACTTCACCGCCCACACTAACCATCAAGGCGCGGTTTACCGACACGGTGAAAGGCAAGCGGATTTCAAAGCGCGAGCCGCGACCCACTTCGGTGCTAATATCTATTGCACCACCCAACTGCTTTATCTCACTGCGCACCACGTCCATACCAACGCCGCGACCAGAAATTTGAGTTACATTTTTTGCGGTACTGAAGCCCGCGTGGAAAATGTATTCCAGCAACTGTCGATCACTGAGCTCTGCATCATCCGAAATTAAGCCCAAGTCTTCGGCGCGACGACGTACCGCCTGCAAGTTTATCCCGCCGCCATCGTCGCTGATGACAATCACGACATCACCACCTTGGCGATCAAAGCGCATATTAATTTCACCCACCGCAGGCTTGCCCGCCGCCGCGCGAATTTCAGGTGATTCAATGCCGTGATCTATAGCATTGCGGAGCATATGCTCCAGCGCAGGAATGATCCGTTCCAACACTCGGCGGTCCATCTCGCCATCGGCATTGTAAACGTTAAATTCAACCTGCTTATCCAGCTCAGTAGCAATCTGTCTAATACCGCGTCGCAGGCGCGGTACCATGCGCGAGAAATTAACCAGCTGCGAGCGCATCAAGCCTTCCTGCAGCTCGGTATTTACGCGAGACTGCTGAACCAACAGGGTCTCCATGTCACGGCTCTTTTCCAACAGGGTCGCTCGCAAGTCGACAAGGTCTGATGCCGATTCAAGTAGTGAGCGCGACAACTGCTGCAGTTGCGAATAGCGGTCAAACTCCAGTGGGTCGAAACCGTCCGCGCCCTCACTTTCAACCTGCTCCTGGCGGAAAATAATTTGCGCTTCGGTCTCAATATCCATGCGCCGCACCTGTCCCTGCAGACGCTCAACCGTCATTTCCATTTCTTCCAGGGAGAAATGAATTTCGCTCACCTGCTCCTCAACACGACCGCGGGCAATTGAGGTTTCACCGGCCAAATTGATCAATCGCTCAAGCAGTGGCGACGGTACCTTTATCATTTCTTGAGGAGTCGCGCGGGCCATAGAGGATGCCAGCGAACTTACATCGCCAACATCGCCACCTTTTGGCGTAAATACTGGCAGTGGCGCTTGCTCCTCATGAGCAATTGCCACCTCCGTTGATACGCTTTCAATATGCTCCGGGATGCTTTCGGCAAAGTCGTCTATCGGCGCCACAGCCGTTGGGTCATCTATTGCCGCAATACAATTTACTAACTGATCTTGATACTGCTGTACTTGATTGAAAAACTCTTCACTGCCGGTATTGCGCTGCACTATCGCTATCGAAATCGCCGTTTCAAAGTTGTGACTCAAGTCGCCGACCGCAGGCAAGCCAGATAAACGCGCACCGCCTTTTAGGGTGTGCAAATAACGCTGAATATTATCGAGATGAATCACCTCATCCCGCGCACCAGACCAATGGTGAATAGACTCATCGAGGCTTTCTAAAAGATCCGCCGCTTCTTCTAGAAATATTTCTAATATTTCTAGATCAATATCATCGTCTTCAGGCTCAGGTGTCGACGCCACGACAACGTTATCTGCCGACTCGTCACTAACAGGTTCAGTAAGTTCTATTTCAACAATATCGCTATCGTCAGCAACTGCCTGGCTGTCAGTGACAAATGTCGAACCGCTCAGATCGACATTGCGAATGCGATCAATTAAATCGCTATTTTCCGCCACGGTCTGTTCCGCAGCCAACTGATTCAAATAATCCATCAGCTGTTCTAAGGCTTCATTTACCAGCGAAACAAACTGCGCGGGTATGGGATCTTCGGCGTGACTAAGTAAAACCTGCAATGCCTGCCCCAGCTCCGCAACTGGCTCGCAATTAATATCTTCAGCGCGCTGGGCAAACACACCCATAGTTTGCGCGTAGTCCACTAGCGTCGCCGCAGCGATATTCTCCTGCTCATCGAGAATATCGAGCAAGCCCTGAACACTTTCGCTATGGTTAGCTAAAAACGCATCGAGAGCGCCAGCTGACACTTCACCGTGCTCACTGCGATCAGCGGCAAACTCCGCTTCGTGAATAAGCTGCACAGAAAGAGCGTTGATAGAGGACAGCAAGGTTTTTGGCGTATGCAGCGATGAAACCGGCGTATCAGCCAGCTGTGTCACCATGAGGCGCACCTGACGCACCACATCAGAAATCAGCGCGACTAAGCTCTCGCCCGCCGCGACCCGCATTGAACGAAGTTCTTTTACCAAGCCCTCCAATGGCGTAATGATGTTGGCAACGGGCCACACCTCTGCCATTTTTGATGAGCCTTTTAGGGTGTGCAAGGCGCGCTGCACCTCATCGGTGAGCTGCGCGGGATAGCTATCGACCCCCTCAACATACGCTTCCAACACCCGTAAATGCGTGTCAGCCTCGCCCATAAAGATACCGGTCAAGCCGTCTTCGTCAGTGGCAGAGCTAGAGTTAGACTGGGGAATTTGCTCCTGCGCCAAGGCATCAGCGAAGGTCATTAAGCCATCTACTGATGATGCCGGCAGCTCACGACCCTCAGCTAAAGCCGCAATCAGATCGGGAAGTAGAGCAGTGACGTTTTCAACCAATTGCAGTCGTGCGTCATCCATTACGAAATGACTATCAACCACCTTGTTTAACATGGCCTCAACCGACCAGGCCAACTCGCCCATTTGAGTCGCGCCGACCATTCGACCACTGCCTTTGAGCGTGTGGAATGCGCGGCGCACCACCGCTAGGTAATCGTCGGAATCCAAGCGTTCATGCCAAATCGGCAGAGTGTCCTTCAGCAGCGTCAAAACTTCCTGAGCTTCTTCAAGGAAGACATCGGCAATATCTGGGTCTAGATCAATGCGTTTACCAGCAGCGTCTCCAGACTCGCGCTCATCGCCGCCAGCACCCGGCCAATGCAATATATTTTTATCGCTTACCCCTCCGCTAACTGGGTATCCCAAGCGCGCTACGCAGGCCTCTGCTCCCGCTAGCAGAGCGTCATCGTCATACTGACGTCCATTACTGCTGCGCTCGAGGTAATAGTCTACCGAGGTCAGAGCGTCAGCTAAGGCATCTAAGCTTTGCCAATCTGGCACCAGCTGTTGGGCGATAATATTGCTGGCAAGATATTCGGCGCAATTCTCTAATATTAGTGCCGGTGCAGCGAATCCCACCGAGCTCAACTGGCCCGCCAAATCCCGTAACTGATCAGGCACTTGTTGCAAATGCTCGCTCTGCCACTGCTCAGACACATAGGCGATAATCGCCTCTTGGGCATCAAACAATACCGAACGGCTTTGCGAGATCACCTTGCCAAAAGAAGCCTCGGCGTCTGCCTCACTCTCTTGCTCTGTGGCTAGCAGGGCAGAATCTGGGTTCGCCGCCAGTCGCTCAGCCAAACGTTGCAATGAGGTTGCCACCGCCTGCATTTGTTGACCGGCCAGCCCGCGCTCAACCTGTTCAATAATCGCTTTTAATGGATACAGTGACTCGACCCATCCGAGCACTGCCAGGGTATCGGCGACGCCTTTGCATCGGCTATACAGTAGTTCATTGTCCGTCACGGCACTGGCGGCCTGCATCAGCTCTGCAACGACTGCCTGTCGCGCGCGCTCTATAAAGTGCTCGCTGTTAGCCGCCGACTCAGAACTGCCGTCAAACACACCAGTCAAACCATGCTTTTCACGCTCACTTTCAATATATCGCGACGAGGCGGGGCTGCTGGCAATATAGAACAGAATATCTTTTAGCAGTGGCAGCGATACGGCGCGTTGCGCGGCCGCATAGCCATCGCTAACAAGGACTTTTAACTCCAGTCCTAAGCGACTTAATACATGTCGAACGGCGACATGATTTGCAATTGACTCATTAAGCAAACCTTCGATTAACGCCAGGGCAGATAACCACAATACTTGCTGTGCGTGTCCACTACACAGTTTGGCAGCGCGCCCCGACACTTTGCCGAGATAGACCAAATTTTGCTTATCGCCATCGCCGCGCGCATAAGCTTGCAATGCGATTTGATACATTTTTAGCAATTTGCCAGCAAGCTCGTTAAAGGTCTGCGCTGACAAATTCGAGTCATCGTCCGAGGGCCCGGGATTCAAGTCTAACTGCGGATTAAACAGCAGCAACGACGACAAGAGAGGCTGATCATTTGCGGCACGCAACTCGTTAAATATCATTATTAACGAAGCGGGTAAGGCGCTTTTACTGTCTTTTACTCGCCGTAAATACGCCGGCAATTCATCTGCGCTAGTTTGCACCGCCTCAAGGACACCTCGCTGACGAGTCTCGGTGCATAAACCACCACTTACGGCGGCGACGCTACGCTCCATTTCATCAACTAACAGTGCGGCACCGCTAAACTCAATCATGCGCAAGCTGCCCTGCACCTGATGCATCAGCATACTGGCGCGATCTAACGATGCGCTGTGACCATTTTGGATGTAATCATCAATTAGCGGCACACATTGGGCTAAGGCGTCGGAAATCTCTCCGGCGACCCAATCTAGCGCAATATAGTCTCGACGATCAGTCATGTCCTTGGACTCTAGCTTCCCATACCATCGCGATATCCACAGCATTACCAGCCGAGCCGGCAACGACGCTATATCTATAACTGTTACGTGTCACAAACACGACGGCAGCGGCAATCAGAATTGTCGCTCCGGCAGCGTGAAGCCTGCCACCGAGCTACGCAAGTCATTGGTCATTTCTGCCAGCGCACCAATCGACCTAGCCGTCTCAGTAGAGCCCGCCGATGTTTGCGAGGTAATTTGCTGAATAACCTGCATCGTTGATGATATTTGCCCAGCAGAGACAGCCTGATCAGCAGCGGCGCTAGAGATGTTTTGGATCAGCTCCGCCAGTTCCTGCGATACCGTTTCGATTTCCGTCAGGGCCGTACCCGCGTCCTGTGCAAGCCGCGCTCCGCGCACCACCTCAGACGTGGTTTGCTCCATCGAGATAACGGCTTCGTTGGTATCTGACTGGATGGTTTTTACTAGTGCTTCGATCTGTTTGGTTGCACCCGACGAGCGCTCTGCGAGCCGCTGAACCTCGTCCGCAACAACCGCGAAACCTCGACCAGCGTCACCCGCCATCGATGCCTGAATCGCCGCGTTCAATGCCAGAATGTTGGTTTGGTCAGCAATGTCGTTAATCAAAGAAACGATGTCGCCGATTTCCTGTGAAGACTCACCCAGACGTTTAATACGCTTGGAGGTCTCTTGAATCTGCTCGCGAATATTGTCCATGCCTTTGATGGTGTTCTGTACCACTTCGGCGCCGGTGTTTGCGATGGCAACCGAGCGCTGTGCAACCGCCGCTGATTCGCGGGCGTTTGACGATACGCGATCGATGGTTTGCGCCATTTCAGAAATTGCCGCCGACGCGCCCGCAATCTCTTTGGCCTGACTTTCCGATGCCTGAGCCAGTGTTAATGCCGTGGACTGGGAGTTCTGCGCAGCAGACGATACCTCTACCGCCGTTTCGTTAATCTGCGATACCAGCACCCGCAACTGGTCAATGGTGTAGTTGATAGAGTCGGCGATGGCGCCGGTAAAATCTTCTGTTACCGTGGCAGAGGTCGTAAGGTCACCATCTGCAAGATCGGCTAGTTCGTCGAGGAGACGCAGGATTGCCGTTTGGTTTCTTTCATTGGCGTCGGCTGTTTCACGCAGGCGCATCCGGGTATTGCGCATCGATTGCCACGCCAAGACCCCGAGACCAATCAATATCACACCAACAAAGATCAGCGCGCTCGCTAAAGACAGTGGCCGCTTTTCAGACAATTTGCCAATTGCCGACGACAAGTTACTTGTTACTTGGGTAAGTTCTGGCACCTTGGCAGCAATCAAAATAGCCGCTTCAGACGATTTTAAAAGTTCGGGAGAGACCTCGAAAATACTTTCCATGGAGCCGCTTAACTGCTGGAAAGACATGGCGATCTCAGCCAGTATTTGTGGCGCTCGGCCCTGAGTTACTCGGTCAACGCCAATAGCACTATTGCCTTTGAGCATGGCATTTAAGACCGTCGCAAACTCGCTGGCATCAATAGTAAATTGCTCTGCGGCCTGGGTTGCAGCCTCACCGCCGCCAATCATACGGTCGACATGACGACCAATTCGCTCCGCCAGCCAAGACTGTCGCTGTGCAATAGCCGCCTGCTTAGCCGATGCGCCGTTTTTCAATAAGATATCGACAACTTTATTATTGTTGTCCTGCAGCTGGGGAAGCTGCTGATTCAAGGTTTCGGCAACTTGATATAAAAAGATAATGCGCTCTTTATTACTCGTAATAGTGTCTGAGGCACTGTTAACCTGCGCCCAAAGCACGTTTAAACGATCGATATCCGTACCGAGCATGGCAGCTGGCGACGGCAGACCTTTGCTACCATCCACTAACTTGCTGCGCGCCTGTTCAAAATTCCGCTGTGCGCGTGCTAGCGCGTCAAAGCTTTCTTGATCACCCAGCGCCGCCTCCCTTGAGGTATTCGCTATCTGCTGAGCATACAAACGCATTTCACTGGTCAGCTCTAAGTAGCTCTGATCATAATCCGCGTCTCGCAGAATAATGAAGGTATTTAGTCCGACGCCAATAAAGCCCGCCAGAATAACTAAAACGAGTACACTCACTACTCGACTGGTTCGCAGTCGTGCTAGAGCGCCTTGATTACCTGCTTTCATTTCCCCGAACTCCCAGTGCTAAATATTAGGTATTTTGTGTCATTCCGAGCTTATGCTGCCA
This sequence comes from uncultured Zhongshania sp., assembly GCF_963975605.1. Taxonomy (NCBI): domain Bacteria; kingdom Pseudomonadati; phylum Pseudomonadota; class Gammaproteobacteria; order Cellvibrionales; family Spongiibacteraceae; genus Zhongshania; species uncultured Zhongshania sp. The sequence goes on from NZ_CAXBHN010000018.1 coordinate 35,733, forward strand.
CGGTATAAAAATTATCATCTTCTATTAATTGAACAGGGCGGAACACGACCCACTGACGTTTTGCGTGCTCGTAGCAGCCTTGAACATAGTTCGCTATTGTGGAAACTTGCAGCTCGCTATCTAAACGAAAGGTCTCAGCATTAAAGTGCTGCATGCCAAATACGTCATCGACGATGAGGCCCAAATATATCTCACCCTTTTCAATGACCAAGACGCGGCGCTGACGTTGATCTTGCGTGCCCTGCTCGCCAAGAAATGCACTTAAATCTACCAGCGGAAGCAGGCGCCCCCGCACATTGGCAACACCTCGGACCCAAGGCTTTACGCCCGGAAGACGCGTTGCCGCGGGCTCAGTCAACACTTCAGCAATATCATCCATCGCCGTCACGCAGTGCTGTTTGCCGATACGAAAACCGACACCGCTCCACGTAATTGCACGATTGTCGCGAGCACTCGGCAATGCCGCAAGACCTGCACGGAATCGAGTGTCCAGGTCCTGCAAATAATCAAATGACAGCGTGTTAGACATAACTCACTCAGTTGCTAGGCTAATTTAATACCGCATCAATCGCGTTGAGCAGCCCCTTGCTATCAACTGGTTTCGTTAAATAGCCCTTAGCGCCCTGGCGCTGCCCCCACAGGCGATCGGTTTCTTGATCTTTGGTGGTGACAATAATAACTGGGATGCCGCTGGTGTCTGGGTCGCGACTCAACTGCCGCGTTGCCTGAAAACCATTTAAGCCCGGCATAACAATATCCATTAAAACAACGTCGGGCATTTGTTCCTTAGCAATATTCAAGCCCAACTCACCACTTTCTGCTGTAAGGACTTCATAACCATTCTTACTTAGAATTTCTGAAATCTTAAAAATCTCAGTCGGTGAATCGTCAATAATAAGAACCCGTGGCATGTTATTTCCTCATCGAAAGCGCCGCAGCAGCGGCGCATAGAGCGACCTTGCACCGGCATCAAAACCGGCTTTACATTTTATTAGGCTGGGCAAATGCGCGAATCAAGCGTGGGTAAGATGCACGTGATTCTGAATGGCCTCAAGCAGTTCACCTTTACTGAAAGGCTTAGTCAGGTACTGATCTGAGCCAACAATACGGCCTTTAGCTTTGTCGAATAAGCCATCCTTACTGGACAGCATAATTACCGGCGTAGACTTGAATTCGGTATTATTTTTAATCAAGGCGCAGGTTTGATAGCCGTCAAGGCGCGGCATCATAATATCAACAAAGATAATATCCGGCTTAGTATCGGCAATCTTCGCCAAGGCGTCAAAGCCGTCGACGGCCGTGACAACTGTGCAACCTTCTTTTGCCAATAGGGTTTCAGTGGTACGACGAATAGTTTTGCTATCGTCGATAATCATAACTTTCAAATCGGAAAAATTGACTTCCATAAGAATTGATAACCTTGTGAAGGTTGCATATTGATGCGCCAACAATCCAATGTCTCATCGCAGTGTGTTGGTTTTTTTACCACGTAAAGACCTCTGACACCATCATCCAATACTGTCAGTAAAGCAAAATTGCTCGAATAGACAAACTTTCGCTGTTTTTGCGGTATTCTATCACCGCTAATTATTAACGCAGCTGGCCTTCAGAATACAGCCTAATTACAAAGTTTTCGATACAGGTAACAAAATGACTATTCGCCTTGGCGTCGTAATGGACCCGATTGAGCACGTTACATACAAAAAAGATTCAACTCTCGCCATGCTTTGGGCTGCAGCGGAACGCAACTGGGAAATTAGTTACATGACCACCGCCGACCTGTACGTTAGCGGCGGACAAGCTCGATCGTCAGTGCAGGCCTTGCGCGTCTTCAAAGACCCAGCACATTTTTACGAGCTAGACAGCCGCGTCGATATTGCACTGGGCGATCTCGATGTGATTTTAATGCGCAAAGACCCGCCGTTTGACAACGAATTTCTCTATGCCACACACATCCTTGAATTAGCTGAAACACAGGGCGTATGGGTAGTAAACAGCCCCCGCAGTCTGCGCGACTGCAATGAAAAGCTCTTTGCTTTGCAGTTCCCGCAGTGTGGCCCGGTACACCTCGTCAGCCGCGATCAGGCGCGTTTGCGCGCTTTTCACGCCGAACACGGTGACGTGATCATGAAGCCTCTGGATGGCATGGGTGGCAGTTCGATATTCAGGCTAAAGCCGGATGATGCCAATGTCGGTGTTATTTTAGAGACCCTCACCAATCACGGCCAAACTACCATCATGGCCCAAGTGTACCTGCCGGAAATTCGGGATGGCGATAAGCGGATCTTGCTGATAGATGGCGAACCGGTACCATATTGCCTCGCCCGCATCCCGGCCAAAGGCGAAACCCGCGGCAATTTAGCGGCGGGCGGCACCGGTCGAGCCCAAGCCCTTAGCGACGCGGACCGCCGCATCGCAGCCGAAGTCGGCCCTGTCGCCCGCGAAAAAGGCCTGCTGTTTGTTGGCTTAGACGTCATCGGCGACTCGCTCACAGAAATTAACGTCACCAGCCCAACCTGCATCCGTGAAATCGACACTCAGTTTGGCACCGATATCGGCGGCCAGCTCATGGACTGTATCGCCGCCAAGCTTGCTGCCGGGAAACATCGTTCATAATGACGGCAGCCACTTTGCCCGTGACTGATGATCACACCCCGCCAGAACGGCTGGGGTTTATCATCGTTGTCGCCACGGCAATGCACCTCGCACTCATATTGGGCATTACCTTCACGGCGCCCGAGCCGAGTGTTAAGTTGCCAAACCTAGAAATCACCTTGGCGCAATACCAAAGCAAAGATGCACCCGAGAACGCTGACTATTTAGCCCAGTACGACCAAATCGGCAGTGGCAGCTTGAAAGACAAGGCCGAACTGAGCGCCACCAGCGAAAGTGCCTTCCACGACAATACCGCCAAGGAAGAGGAGGCCCTAAAATTAGCCAAGTCGGTTCCAGACACGGCGGGTTCCGCACTACTTAGCACCACCGGTGACGCCACTCGCAGCACTAAGCCGCAGCAAACCCGAATGCTTCATCAACAGCAGCAGTGGGACGGCAGCGACGCACAAAACCAACTCAGTGAAAATATTTCGGCTCTTGAAGCACAGCTCGAAAACCTAAACCAAAGTTACGCACGCATGCCGCGACCTAAGTTCATTACCTCAGTGGCTACTAAAGGCTCCCCCGACGCGCTCTATTTAAACCGCTGGGAAAAACGCGTCGAAACGGTTGGCAACGCCAATTATCCTGAAGAGGCACGCCGCCTAGGAATAGAGGGCGAACTCAGGCTGCTGCTTATGCTCATGCCGGACGGCCGAATTGATGAAGTCCGCATACTCAGTAGCTCTGGCAACCCGATATTAGACCGAGCTGCTCACCGTATCGTGCGCCTGGCAGCGCCTTATGAAGCCATTCCCAGTGACGTGCTAGACGGCAAAAACCGCCTCGGCATCGTTCGCACTTGGCGTTTTGAGCGTCAATCACTCAAGACAAACCAAGGCTAAATCCGCGTTTAATATCCGTAACAAGCTTGTTTTTACTGTAATTTCATCGATACTTAGGGTCATGACCGACGCCACCTTCCCATCGTTTAAAAATCACTTTTTGATCGCACTGCCCGCGCTCAAAGACGGTATTTTTACCCATAGCATCACCTATCTCTGTGAGCATGACGAACAGGGCGCCATGGGTATTATTATCAATCGCCCACTGGATATGGACGTCGATGAAATTCTGGAACAACTCGAATTGGACGGGCATATCTATAACCACCAGCAACCCGTTTACGCAGGCGGACCGGTGCACACCGACCGCGGCTTTGTGCTGCATCCCCGCGATGGCAAACAATGGGACGCCAGCGTCGACGTGACAGACACCGTTACGCTGACCACCTCACTGGATATTCTTGACGCCATTGCGCGTGATTGCGGCCCCAGCCAATGCCTGATCGCCTTGGGTTACGCCGGCTGGGACGCAGGACAGCTAGAAGAAGAATTGCAGGACAACACCTGGCTAACGGTGCCGGCGAGCGACCATGTTTTGTTTGAGGTCGATGCAGAGAACAAGGTCGATGCCGCCCTCGCCAGCCTAGGCATCCATTTTTCACAAATCGCGCCGGATAGCGGCCACGCCTAAGGATGCGCGCAACACCATGAGCAACGCTCCCCAAACCCTGCTCAGCTTTGACTTTGGTCTGCGCTGGATAGGTTGTGCAATTGGTCAAACCCTAACCGGTACCGCCAGTCCCCAGCCCTCACTGCAAGCCAAAGATGGTATTCCGCGCTGGGAAGATATCGACAAACTCATCGCTGAATGGAAGCCAGACGCGGTGGTGGTTGGGCTGCCATTGAATATGGATGGCAGCGTATCGGAGATGTCCCATAGGGCGCGCAAATTCGGCAACCGCATTCACGGCCGCTTTGGTATTGCGGTTCATTTTGCCGATGAGCGACTCAGCAGCTTTGAAGCCCGCGGCAACATCATTGACGATACCGGTTCCCGCGACTTTAAAAACCAATCGGTAGACAGTCGCAGCGCAGCCATTATTCTAGAGAGCTGGATGCGCAGCTAGTCATAAGCGTTATTGCTAGCGGCGAGTCATACCCCGCGATGGCGGTTTTTTAGTGCCATCTTCCTGCATTGTCAAACCGCCCGCCATTTTCCGCATTTGCTCAGGGTTATTGTCGGCACCCAGTTTAATCAGCAAGCGCAAATCATTGGCAGAATCCGCATGAGCGATGGCGTCTTCGTAGGTAATCTCGCCAACCGTATACAAATCGTAAAGCGCTTGATCAAAGGTTTGCATGCCGAGTTCGGTAGACTGCCTCATCAAGTCCTTTACACCGGATACATCGCCCTTGCGAATTAAGTCTGAGGCCAAGGGCGTATTTAATAGTATTTCCACACAGGCTCGTCGCCCCTGTCCGTCTCGGGTTGGAATCAATTGCTGGGCAACCATAGCTTTAAGGTTTAGAGACAAATCCATCCACAGCTGCTGATGACGCTCGGCGGGGAAAAAATGCAGTATCCGGTCCAAGGCTTGGTTGGCATTGTTCGCATGCAGGGTGCAAAGACATAAATGTCCGGTTTCAGCGAAGGTGATCGCCTGTTCCATGGCTTCGCGGGTACGAATCTCACCGATCATGATCACGTCGGGAGCCTGACGAAGCATGTTCTTCAAGGCCACTTCAAAAGATTCAGTATCGATGCCGACTTCGCGCTGGGTAACAATACAGCCGCGATGTTGGTGCACAAATTCAATGGGGTCTTCTACCGTAATGATATGACCTCGGGAATTTTCATTGCGATGGCCGATCATCGCCGCCAGCGAGGTTGACTTACCCGTGCCGGTGGCACCGACAAAAATAATCAAGCCGCGCTTGGTCATCGCCAGCTCTTTAACCAGTTCCGGCAAGCCCAACTCATCAGTGGTCGGAATATTGGTTTCAATGCGACGCAAGACCATACCGACCAAATTGCGCTGATAAAATGCGCTCACTCGGAAGCGGCCAATACCCCGCGCGCTAATGGCGAAATTACACTCTTTGTCGCGCACAAATTCGCGGCGCTGCTGATCGTTCATTACTCCCATCACCACTTCACGGGTTTGCTCCGGGCTAAGGGCATTGCTGCTCAATGGCACCAACTGGCCATTCACCTTAACCGACGGCGCCACGCCAGCAGAGATAAACAAATCTGACGCGCCCTTTTCTTGCATGATGCGCAGTAATTTTTCAATTTCCAATGTGTAACTCCTCAGCCCAATGTAGCGATTCTAGCAACATCAGAAATTTTCTGGGAAACGGGCTTTAAGACGCGCCGCATCGCGACTTATCAGGCGTTTTTGCAGCAAGTTTTTCAAACACTGATCCATGGTTTGCATGCCCACGGCCGCGCCAGACTGAATAGCAGAATACATCTGCGCCACCTTGTCTTCACGAATCAAGTTACGAATCGCGGGGGTACCAATCATGATTTCGTGGGCGGCGACACGGCCACCCTCGGGGCGTTTCAGCAGAGTTTGTGAAATAACGCCCTGCAGCGATTCCGACAACATCGAGCGCACCATCGATTTCTCATCGCCAGGGAATACGTCCACTACCCGGTCTATGGTTTTTGCCGCAGAGGTAGTGTGCAGGGTGCCGAATACCAAATGTCCGGTTTCTGCCGCGGTAAGTGCCAGCCTGATCGTTTCCAAATCCCGCAACTCACCAACCAGAATAATATCCGGATCTTCACGCAGCGCCGAACGCAGGGCCTCGTTAAAACCGTGGGTATCGCGGTGGACTTCACGCTGATTGAGCAGACATTTTTTTGATTCGTGAACAAATTCGATAGGGTCTTCAATGGTTAAGATGTGATCGAATTTATTGTCGTTGATATAGTCGATCATCGCCGCCAGCGTGGTGGATTTACCCGAGCCCGTTGGCCCAGTGACCAAGACCAGGCCGCGCGGGAACATCGAAATATCTTTGAAGACCTGCCCCATACCGAGGTCTTCAAGCGACAGCACCTTAGACGGAATGGTCCGAAAGACCGCACCGGCACCGCGGTTGTGGTTAAAGGCATTGACCCGGAAGCGCGCCACGCCGGGCACTTCGAAAGAGAAGTCAGTTTCTAAAAACTCCTCGTAATCACGGCGCTGGCGGTCATTCATAATCTCATAGATCAAGCTATGAACTTCGCGATGCTCCATCGGCGGCAAATTAATGCGCCGCACATCGCCGTCAACCCGAATCATCGGCGGCAAGCCCGCCGACAAGTGTAAATCCGAGGCATTTTGCTTGGCACTAAACGCCAGTAACTCTGTGATATCCATGAACATCCTCAACGGCATCGAAGCATCTGTGGGTGAGCGAACCCACGAAAAATGTCTATTGCACCAAAATTACGTGGCGGGACTTATGGCAAACAACGCCCAACGACCAACTTTAGTAAGCAAAATAGTATCAATTCAAAACTGTATAACGCGCAGGGTTTGCCGTACAGCACAAAGTTTTTATTTTAAGATACAACCTAAACATCAACAGATGCAGGCCACATCAGGCATAATCTCAAACATGAGCAATCAAGCAACCATAATAGCCAATATAGCAGCAATTCAGGCGCGAATAGCAGCCGCCTGCCAACTTTATGAGCGACAATCGCCACCAAGACTGATGGCTGTCACGAAAACCCGCAATGTCGCAGAAATTAGCACCGCCATCGCGGCCGGAATTACCGACATTGGTGAGAACTATCTGCAAGAGGCACTGAGTAAGCAGGCAGAGCTAAGAGTTCAACCAGACGCTTGGCACTTTATTGGCCCTATCCAAACCAATAAAACCCGCGCCATCGCCAGCCACTTCGATTGGGTGCACAGCGTCGACCGCGCCAAAATCATTACTCGACTCAATGAGCAGCGCCCCGCTCAGCGCGGGCCATTAAATATTTGCCTGCAGGTCAACATCAACGATGAAGACAGTAAGGCGGGGGCCAACATCGACGAAGTCACCGAGCTTGCCAAATTAGTGCTCAGCCAAACTCATTTGCGGCTGCGCGGGCTAATGGCTATTCCCGCCAATACCGACGACCTCCAACAGCAACGACAAAACTTCGCTGCGCTACGCGGTATTTTCACTTCGCTACAAACGCAATTTCCAGAGGCTCCGCTCGACACCTTATCGATGGGTATGTCGTCAGACATGGAAGCCGCGGTCGCCGAAGGCGCCACCATCGTGCGCATCGGCAGCGATATATTTGGTCCACGGATAGCCCAAGTAAAGTGATGCGACTGCCAGTATCAAAACCGGACTGCTATACTGCGGGCGGAATTTTCCAGTCGGCGACTCGTCAGAATCCAAGGCTGGGCATTAAGCGAATTGAGGAACTAGCGTGAAAGAGATGAAAATTGGCTTCATCGGCGGCGGCAATATGGCCTCCAGCATCATCGGTGGGCTCGTTGCCAGCGGCATGGCCGCTAACAATATTTGGGCCAGCGACCCCAATGCCGACAGCCTAGCCAAGCTAAAGGACGTTGCCCCTGTTAACACCGGCAACGACAACCAAGCGCTCATTGCCCAAGTTGATGTACTTATTCTGGCGGTAAAACCGCAAATTATGAAAGTGGTGGCGCTAGACATCGCCGCGTCGGTGCAGGCACACCAACCCTTGGTCATCACCATTGCCGCCGGCGTTACCAGCGGCAGTCTGGCAACGTGGCTCGGCGGCGCGCCCGCCATTGTGCGCTGCATGCCCAATACACCCGCACTGGTTCGCAGCGGCGCCACCGGCTTATTCGCCAACTCGCAAGTGAATGACAGCCAGCGCCAGCAAGCCACAGCGATATTAGAAGCTGTCGGCGTAGCGCTTTGGGTAGAACAAGAAAATCAACTCGACGCGGTCACCGCCGTATCTGGCAGCGGCCCTGCGTATTTCTTTTTAGTGATGGAAGCCATGCAAGCCGCCGGTCAAAATATGGGCTTAAGTGAAGACGTCGCCAAGCAGCTCACCCTGCAAACTGCCTTGGGCGCAGCGCAAATGGCCATTAACAGTGATGTCGACGCCGCCGAACTCCGCCGCCGAGTAACCTCACCCAAGGGCACCACCGAACGCGCTATCAATATGTTGGAAGAGGGCGGCCTGCGCCAATTATTCGCGCAGGCATTAGAGGGCGCACGCATTCGCGCCGAAGAGCTAGCCATCGAACTAGAAGGGGAATAAACCACATGTCAGCTGCTGCAGAAATTACCACCATGTTGTTGAACACCGTCATCAGCTTAGCCATTGTGGCTTTTTTACTGCGGATGATTCTGCAGTTGGTACGCGCAGACTTTTATAACCCCATCTGCCAGTTTTTAGTGAAAGCCACTAATCCGCTGGTGATACCACTGCGCAAAATTATTCCCAGCGTCGGCAAAATAGATACTGCCTCGCTGCTACTGGCATTCATTGCGCAAGCACTGGGCATTACCCTGTTATTGCAACTTTACGGCGGCGGCTTTCCCAACCCAGCGCAATTATTAATTTGGTCAGTAATCGGCCTGTGCAGCGCCGTGTTAAACCTGTACTTCTTTGCGATCATTGCCAATATCATCATGAGCTGGGTCGCCCAGGGCGGCGCTCACCCCGCTGCACAAATTTTGTATCAAATCACCGAGCCGGTGATGGCACCATTCCGCAAACTGCTACCCACCATGGGCGGCTTGGACTTGTCACCCATTTTGGTTTTTTTGTGTATCAATGTACTCGAAGTGATACTGCGCCATGTGGCAGCCGGCGTCGGCCTCCATCCCGCCCTGATTATGGGGCTGTAAGCAGTGGCAGAAATGCCGGCGTTTTGGCGCTGGCAAGGTGATAATTTAATATTGTTCTGCCATATTCAAGCGGGGGCCAGCGCCAATGAGTTTGCCGGCCAACATGGCGACCGTTTAAAAATACGGGTTCGTTCAGCGGCAATCGAAGGCAAGGCCAACGCCAGTTTATGCGCTTTTCTGGCGGAGCAATTTGCCGTAAGCAAACAGGCTGTAGAACTTAGTAAGGGCTCACAAAGCCGGCAGAAAACCTTTAAAATTTTGGCGCCCACAACAATACCAAGTGCGCTGAATATAGAACAAACGTAAACCAAGTCCGTTTTAAACGGCCGACACCAAATGCACAAACTGCTGGCAAACGCCGGCTAACAAGGATATCGGTCCACATGACAGAAGCTCCGCCCAGCACACCTACTGCGGATAACGACAGCGTCGGCATTGTCGTGCCGCAAACGCTGCACTTCGATCAGCCGCTGCAGCTAGCCTGCGGTCGCGCGCTGCCAAAACACGATATTGTTTACGAAACCTACGGCGAACTAAACGCGGAAAAATCCAACGGGATTTTAATTTGTCACGCCCTTAGCGGGCATCATCACGCCGCCGGTAAGCACAGCGCCGACGACCGCAAAACGGGCTGGTGGGACAGCTGCATTGGGCCGGGCAAGCCCATCGATACCAATGTCTTCTTTGTTTTAAGCATTAACAATATTGGCGGCTGCCACGGCTCAACTGGGCCCACCTCGATTAACCCAGCAACCGGCAAACCCTGGGGCCCAGACTTCCCACCGCTGCGCTGTCGCGATTGGGTAGAGAGCCAGCATTTGATGATGCAGCATTTCGGCATTTCGCAATGGGCCGCCGTCATCGGTGGCAGCTTGGGCGGTATGCAAGCCATGCGCTGGGCGCTCGAATACCCGGACGCCCTGCGTCACTGCATCGTGATTGCCTCGGCCATGAAGCTGTCTGCGCAAAATATTGCCTTTAATGAAATTGCACGCCGCGCCATCACCTCAGACGCCAACTTCCACGAAGGTCGCTACCTTGAGCACAACACCCTGCCAAAACAGGGCCTCGGTCTGGCGAGAATGGTCGGCCATATTACCTACTTGTCTGAAGACGGCATGAAGCAAAAATTCGGCCGCGAACTTAAAACCGGTAACCTTGCGCTGGGCGCAGGTTCAGAGACGGCGGTGGAGTTTGAGGTCGAAAGTTATTTGCGCTATCAAGGCGAAGCCTTCTCTGGCAGCTTTGACGCCAACACCTATTTGCTGATGACCAAGGCGCTGGACTACTACGACCTCGCCCGCGAATACAATGACGATCCGGTCGAGGCCTTTAAGCACGCCAAATGCGCATTTTTAGTGGCCTCCTTCACCACCGATTGGCGCTTCGCCCCCGCCCGTTCGCGTGAAATTGTCGACGCCCTTGTCGCCGCCAATAAATCGGTAAGCTACGCAGAAATAGAAGCAGACCACGGTCACGATGCCTTCCTTATTCCCATCCCCCGCTATATGGACGTCTTCCACGGCTATATGAAGCGACTCAAACAGGAGCTTGGCCATGCGTTTTGACCTCACCCTGATTCAGCCGTGGATTAATGCCAATAGCCGGGTACTCGACCTCGGCTGTGGCGACGGCATGTTGCTGGAAACCTTAGGCAAAGAAAAAAATATCTCCGGCGTCGGCCTTGAGATCGACCCAGACAATATTACCCGCGCGCTCGCCCGCGGCGTCAATGTCATAGAGCACGATCTTAACGTCGGCTTGGGCAATTTCCGCGACGACAGCTTCGATATGGTGGTGATGACACTGGCACTGCAAACCCTGCGCTATCCGCATTTGGTCATCGACGAAATGCTGCGGGTTGGTCGCGAGTGCATTGTTACTTTCCCAAACTTTGGCCACTGGCGCAGCCGCTGGTATTTGGGTCATCGCGGCAAAATGCCTGTGTCGAAATTTTTGCCCTACACTTGGTACGACACCCCCAATATTCACTTTTGTACCGTGAAGGATTTTGAAACACTTTGCGACGACAAAAATATACGCATTCTAAATAGCAGCGTGATCGGCGCCGACAATAGCCAGTCGCCATTAGCAAACCGCTTCCCCAATTTATTGGGCGTCACCGCGGTTTACCACATCAGCAAATAATTCTGCGCACACCGAGTCTAATATGAAAAGAATCACGAACTACACCGCCATCTTCACACTAGTATTCAGCGCGCTGTTTAGCGCGGCCGCCAGCGCACAAGAAGCACCGCCGGTTACCGCCACCAGCTCTAGCTTCGGCAAAGACACGGTGCACTACAGCGTGGTCAACTCCACCTTTCTTACACCGCAAGTCGCCAAAAGCTACGGCATTATTCGCGGTGACAATAAGTTTTTAATTAACGTATCGGTGCGCCGCCAACTCGACACCACCAACCTTGCTGTGCGCGCCAAAGTTGAGGGCACTAGCTCAGACCTTATTCATCGCACGCCCTTAGAATTTAGAGAAATCATTGAGCAAGACGCTATTTACTACATCGCCGAATTTGAAATTAGCAATGACGAGCGCCAAGACTTCCGCCTTTCGGTGAGCGTAGACAATCGTCCCAGCTACGATATTCAGTTCAACAAAATGATGTATGTCGACGACGAGTAGACAATGACCACTACACCCTCTTCAGCTGAGAATACCGTCGTTCTTGCCAGCGGCAACCGCGGCAAATTACGTGAGTTAAGTGATTTACTAAACGGCTTAGGCATTACCCTGCGCAGCCAAGCAGATTTCGATGTTGTCGAAGCAGAAGAGAACGGCCTCAGCTTTATCGAGAATGCTATTCTCAAGGCACGCAACGCGGCACGCCAAACCGGGTTCGCCGCACTGGCCGACGACTCAGGTCTGTGCGTTGATGCGTTGGGCGGTGCACCCGGCATTTACTCCGCGCGCTACGCGGGTGCCAACGCACAAGATGCTGACAACAATACCAAGCTATTAGAAACACTAAAGGAACACAGCAATCGCGGCGCGCATTTTCACTGCGCACTTGCCTTTGTGCGTCATGCCGACGATCCCGCGCCGCTAGTGTGCGAAGGCCAATGGCAGGGCGAAATTCTGAGCGCGCCACGCGGCGACAACGGCTTCGGCTACGACCCGCTGTTCTACGTCGCCAGCCTAGATTGCTGTTCTGCAGAACTTAGCAAAGAACAAAAAAACAAAATCAGTCACCGCGCACTGGCACTGCAACAACTGCTACCCAGATTGCGCACCGAATACCTGGGCGCCTAAACATGGTCACGCTAAGTATTGTCGATACCGCACTTAGCCTGACCATCAACAAAGATCAAAATCTGCTCGAACAATGTCTTGCTGCCTCGCTACCGGTTACCCGCAGCTGCCGCAATGGCAACTGCGGGCGCTGTGACAGCAAGCTGCTGAAAGGGCAAGTCAGACTGCGCAATGGCGATCTTTTACAATCACCAGCGACATTGCCGCTGTGCATTGCCTATGCCATAGAAGACCTGCAGATCAGCGATATTCCGCTCAGTCAGCTCCCCAGCCACTGGCGCTGTCAGCGGCAAAGCCCTCAACAATTATTACTGCCGGCGGGGCGACAAACGCCGCCGCTGCAAGGCGATATCTGCGCCTTACTTTTTGTGAATGGCGTAGAAGTGAATGAGATTGCCCACGTCGCGGGACGCGGCATTGCGCTAACAAAGCCCAGCGCCATCACTGCGGAAAACAGTGTTGTCAGCCTAATCACCATAGACCGCGACCACAGCGGCCAATACACGCTCTGGCGGGAGCATCAAAATCACCGCCAACTGCTGTGGGCCAACATCAATCAAACCACCGCTCTGTCCGCTCAGGCCGCATATCAGCAGAGTTCAGGCGTGGGCAAATATATTCTCAGCAACGATGCCTAGCTAGCCTGTAAAAGCCCTATATTTTAATCCCAGCTCGCGCCGCACTAAAGCCCAACTCGGCGGTCTAAACCGCCAGCGGTTTATGTGACATAGCTAACGCGCTATGCTGGCGATATAACGCTACACTGCGCACCAAGCCCATTAAATTCAAAATAAATCATGCCGGAAGTTCTGCACCACCGTGCACATTCCGCCAGATGGAGAAGTCGTCTCATGTTCAAACGGATTTTGCAGGGTATTGTCATCCTGCTTGTAGTCGCGGTCATCGGTGTTGTTTTCGCCCTTGAGCCCATTGCCAAATTTGTGATCGAAAGCGAAGGTAGCAAACAAGTTGGCGCCCGTGTCGATGTCGATAGTGTGGATATTAGTTTTTATCCCACCCACGTCGCACTCAACGGCCTTACTGTCGCCAATCCGCAAGAGCCTATGCGCAACCTTCTGCAAAGCGAAAAAGTCTCCGCCGATGTCGACGCCAAAGCCCTGTTGAAAATGCAGGTTATCGCCGACCAAGTAGTGCTATCTGGCCTGCAAATGTATACCGAGCGCAGCACCCCCGGCACCTTAGATGGCAGCATGCCGCCACCTAAGGAAGAAAGCGCCAGCGGAATGCCAAGCATAAGCCTGCCCGATCCAAATGCCTTGCTGGCGGAAGAAAAAGCCAACATCCAAGCGGAAGTGACCGAGATTCAAACTGGCTTTACCGACATTGAATCGCGCTGGAAAACCAAGTCCGAGAAAGTCCCTGATCAAACCCAGTTCGACCAGTACAAAAAACGCTGGGATGAGCTAAAAAACAAAAACGTGATCGAGCGTCTCGCCGGTGCAAAAGAATTGCGCGACGACATCAAAGCCGAGCTCCGCCAGTTCGACAATTTAAAAGAAGATTTGAAAGCCGACTCTGCCGCCGTCAAATCACTCAGCCAACGCGCTGCCAATTTACCGGCCGATCAATCTAAGCGCATGATGTCGAAATACGGTTTAGACCAAGGCACTGAAGGCATGTTGCGCTTTTTACTGGGCGACGAAGTCAATGCCACCGTACAGCGTGGCCTAACCCTATATAAAGAAACCATGGGCAAAATGGCAAGTACAGAAGAACCTGCACCTAGCACAGAGCCAGCTGCAGAATTGCCAGTAAATATATTAATTCGCAAAATCCTCATCGACGGTTACCAAGTAATCGGCGGTGAAAAGCTTGCTTACTCAGGCGAAATTAACGACGTCACCGACAAGCAAGACTACTGGAACAAACCCATCACCATGGCACTGCGCGGTGGCATGGAACAGAAATCACAATTGGTCATCGACGGTATTTTTGATCAGCGCAACGACACCTTAAAAAGTGTTTTCAATATGGGCTTAAAGCAACTCGCTCTATCTGGTGTATCCCTTTCTCAAAGCCCAGAACTGCCACTGCAATTAGAAAAAGGGATTGCTGACATTGCAGCGAACTTTTCTATTGATGGCGACAATCTCAAAGGATCTGTTGCCGGCTTAGTCAACCAAGCAAAACTCCTGGTAGCCAAAACCGCTAGCGACAACAAAACCGCAAACTTACTAGCCGCAGCGCTAGAAGACGTTAGCAAACTCGTTATGGATTTAAGCGTGAACGGCACCGTCAACGACCCCGCCATCAAACTCAAATCCAACCTGGATCTCATCCTGGGCGACGTGCTGGGCGCGGAACTGAAATCACAACTCGCCGATGCGCAGACCAAGCTGAAATCCAAACTGAGCGAAGACTACGGCCCACAAATGACACAACTCCAAGACAAGCAAAACATGCTAAGCCAATACCAGGATCTACTGGGTGATCGCGAAGCAGCGCTGCAAGCCTTGATGAAAGAAATGATGTAAGTCTTAATTCAACTTAAATCTGTAAAAAAGGGCGCGCCTCACATTGAGACGCGCCCTTTTTATTTGTATAAATAACTCTTTGCGAGGGGCACAGCATTGCAGTGCCTGCCCAGTATTTTTACATTTTAGTAGCCATGCTGACCATTAATAATGGACTGGTAAAACTCATTATCTAACACTTCATAGCGGCTAGACTTTGGTTTTAACACATAAATCACATCGTCAACTTCACTAAGATTGTATGACTGCTTGCGCAAACTCGCTTTGAATAACTTGAAGGTGACGGTAGTCTCTGCCGCAGGCTGAATCCGTACAAACACGGGGCGAGCGTAGGCTGGCATCTCAGTCATAACGTAGTTTGAAAACTCGTCAGAATCGAATTCCACACCGTGTCTTAAGGTTATTGCCGCCATCCCCGCGCGACCCTCGACGCCCGGAACTTCTACGCCATACACGTTAGCGATCTCAACCTGTGAATTCGCATTTAGAATCTCGCCCACTTCATTCGTAGACACGTTTTCTGAGCGCCATCGAAATGTATCACCCAATCGGTCGACAAATTGATAATGCGCTAGGCCGAGGGCGAAACCGACATCAATCTTTTTGATGACGTCACCAGTATTAAACCAACGATCACCCTTTTTCCTCACATCTGACAATACTTTACTGTTCGACGCTTTCTTGTCGTTATAACCATCAAATTTAAAACGATCATCAATTTTCATCAGGAGAACACCGGGCTCCCCGTCATTCACCTCAGCCAACTTTCCTTTGGCATCACGAACCATTTCATCCGCATCAAAATCATACTTCACCAACAATATATCGGCCGACGTGGTACCAATCGTTTTATCTTTGTTTAGCAAATTAATAAAAAACGCGTTTCCTTCGCTAGAGCCATAAAACTCAGTTATGCGCGGTATTTTGAATCGCTGCCGAAACACATCCCATACATCTGGCCGCAAGCCATTACCGACCATGGTCTGAATCGGATTATTTTTCTCATCGGGGGATTCTTTTTGCATAGCCAAATACCGGCACAGCTCGCCAACGTATACAAATAATGTCGTTTGATGCTCCCGAACCTCGGACCAAAAATTACTAGCCGAAAAACGTCGGCGTAGAAATATCGATGCGCCGGAGTAAAGACTGGTCCCAACGCCGGGACCTAAACCTGTGAAATGATAGAGCGGCAAGCAAAGATAAATTCTATCTGTTTGCTTGGCACGAAACCCAATACGGGCATACGGTTCTGATGCGGCCAAATACCGACGGTGCAATATAAGTGCGGCCTTGGGCAGGCCTGTGGTGCCTGAGGTAAGGATATAACAGGCCTTTTCGCCCGCTCGAATATCGAGGGTCTCGGGCAAATTATCGCTGGGCATAGTATCTAATATTGCCATCACATCTAAGGCCCATGAGGGCGCCAGAGAGTCAGGGCCGACCTCAGCAACAGAACTAGTCAGCGCCTCGTCTTTAACCCAAATAAAATCATTGTCTGACAGCGGTAATTCATCTTTAACGTCGGCAATACTGCCTATCAGCTCTTGACCAACAATGCACTTAGTTGCATTAGTGATATTAATACAGTGAACCAGTGACTTGCCTTGCAAGCTGGTATTAATCAATCCCGTCGCCGCACCAAGCTTAGCCAGCGCGAAAAAACAGGCCAGCATCTCGATACGGTTTTCCATTAGAAGACCAACGCAATCACCGCGCTGTACACCCTGCCCTTTTAAGGCATGGGCAAGGCGATTAACTAAGATATTGAATTCACCCCAGCTTAATTCACGCCCCTCAAAGACAATCGCAGACTTATCTGGATAGCGCGCTGCGGTTTCTTGAAAAAGTCGGCCTAGAGATTTCTTTTCATTATCTTTCGGAGGTCGATAGAAAACCGCCGGCAGCACTGAAACCAAGTCGCGTATTACCCGCGTAAACTCCGTCATCATTCAACATCCTTTATTGGTATTTGGCAGCGGTAAATCACGCTGTATTTATGACTATTCATTATTGTTGAATTACTACCGATACAATTCAAAGCAATCTAATCGCCAGTAACGACTAATATGTACACCTTTTAAAAGGACAATAGATTAGAACAGGCACTTCTAAATTGTTATGTGCTTTTAAATTCAATCTTCGTGGGCCTCTGATTCCGGTTCGCTATATACGACTATATCAAATTTCCTTAGCAGTATTTCAATTACCTTTTGAACAAGTGGGTTTTTCCTAGTGTCAGATTTAACTTGATGCTTCATAGATGAAAAAGTATCTAGCGCTACCTTGTTTTCTCCTTCGTAAATCCATATCCAGGAATCACCTTGATGACCAGAATCCACACGCTCAAAGTTAGCAATTACATATTCAAGTAATGATTGATGAAAATCATCATAGTGTTCTTTGTAATTTAGTTCCGCAAATATCATTACTTAAATTCGCCAGCTCAATAGGACAAGCACTCCCAAATTGACAAAACAATAACACTGCTTTAGGTTCACTTCACCCATTCGTAAAAGGATTTACGACGACCTTTCCCAGAAAAGCCCTCGTCTGTGTTGACGACACCCCCGTCTACCACGTGACTTCTCGCTGTGTGCGCCGCTCGTTTCTTTGCGGCGTCGATCATGCCACTGGTAAAGATTATTCCCACCGCCGACTCTTTATCGAGCAACGCATCCTTTTGCTCAGCAGCTTGTGTTTGCCATTGATATCGCCGCCTACGTAGTGATGCCTCATCATGTGCATTTAGTTATCAAGCTGTCGCCAGAAGTGATCAATGACTTGTCTGGCCGACAAGTGCTAGAGCACTGGACGAGCCTTTGAGTTCAATAGGACGGGCATTTCCAAGTTCTAAAACCCGATTGGGCGGCTTAGTTCTCGGTATGCTGTATTGCAAAATCAACACCCACCACGTGCTGGCGAGACATTCTCGGCGAAACGAATATTCAGCTGAGAAACACCGGCCAATCGAGATGAACGAGTGATTAGGTTTCTCATTTTTCTACAGAGTGCCTGCCCGGTATTTTTCTGACAAAAACCTGCAGCTTGCCGCGCCAGATTTCCGTTCTGAGTCATCTAGTCAGCTCGCAGCTCCTCAGACTGAGACGCTTGAGCCTTTGGGTGCTGCGGCACGGCGCCTTCAATCCACGACTCCTCATCGGGCAACATTTCTAAAACCGTGGGCGTGGTGCGCACCATCGCCACAAAGTGGGCGCTGTTATCTTCTGCTTGTATTTTATTTGCTGCTAAATGCCGCGCCGTGAATAAACACAAGGCGAGCTGCATAATCACAAAATATCCGACTAGGGCTTGCTGACCAAATAGAGCCATACCTTGGCCTGCGAGTGCCGGCCCAAGCGCCGCACCTATACCGTGTATAAATAGCAGCGTACTGGCGCCCGACAGAATGTTTTCTTGCTCCAACTTATCCATCAGTATGGCTACCGAAACCGGATAAATACAAAACGCAAAACCGCCGTATAAGGCCGCCATTAAAAACACCCAATTGCCAAAGTACGACGCTACCCACATCAGGCAGGCCGACACTGCGGCCAATGCAGTAACTGCTATGATCACTCTGCGACGGTCGTGGGTATCGGAATATCGTCCCAGCGGGTATTGAAACAAGGCGCCACCAAGTATGGCGCAGCTCATAAATGTCGCGACCCCGCTACTCGTTAAGCCAATATCGCTGGCATATATAGCCGACAGCCCCCAAAAGCCGCCCATCGCCAAACCCGACAGCAGGGAGCCGGCAACCGCTACTGGCGATAATTTGGCGATAGCACTGATTTTAAGACGAGGTACAACGGTTATGTCGGGCTGATTCATGCGGGTCAGAGCGATCGGCAGCAAACTGACGGTGATTAACATTGCCGAGATGGCAAACAATATAAAGCCACTGGGTGAGCCGAAGCGAATAAACTGCTGGGCGATGGCAAGCGAGCCCAGGTTCACCACCATATACACCGCAAACACCCGCCCACGCTGAGCGCCGGTAGATTGGGTATTTAACCAACTCTCAATCACGGTATACAAAATAACCAGGGCGGCGCCGGTCATAATACGCAGCAGTAACCAGCCAAGTGGATTTACAAACAAGACATGCAGTAACACCGAGCACGATGCCAGTGCGGCACAGCAAGTAAACGCGCGAATATGGCCAACTCGCTGGATTAAGGGCAGGGCAATGAAGGTACCGACAAAAAAGCCGACAAAATACCCGGACATAATCAAGCCCATGGTGTCGTCAGGGTAGGCTTCAAGCCCCCCGCGAATGGCTAACAAGGTATTGAGTAGACCGCTGCCAAGCAGCAGAAGCGAAGCGCCAAGGAGCAGCGCGATAATGGGCACAATTAAAAGTAACATGCATATTTAAATGCAATGAATGTACCAATAATTCAAAAGAACAGGCACCCCCAAGCTCTAAAACCCGATTAGGCGGCGTTTCTCTGGGTTTGCTGTGTTGCAAAATTAACACCCACCGCTTGCTCGCGAGACATCCTCGGCGAAACTAATATTCGGCTTAGAATCAGGGGGAAATCGAGATGACCTGAGCGACTAGTTTTCTCATTTTTCTAATGAGTGCCTGCCCAGTATTTTCTGTATTAATTTAAAGCTGCAAAAAAAAGGGCGCACCTTAATCTGAGGCGCGCCCTTTCTATTTTTATTAATAATTATGTCGGGACGAAGAAGGTGATTTTTTCTTATCTACCGCGGTAGAGTATAAAAAATCGTTTCGAGAAAACCAGATCTCTAATTACTTGTTTCCGTAATCGACATAGGATCTTCTCAATTCCTGCCAATTTAAAATCTCTGACTTCGCTCGCTTCAACTCTTCGGCAGAGAGCTGCGACTTTAAATATTTTAAGTATGGACGATTTTCCTCGAAACCAGCTGCAACTGAAATATCACACCAAAAGTATGCTTCACGCAGATCAACCGGAACCCCATCCCCTATTGAATAGATTCCAACCAGGTTCGCCATGGCCTCAAGCGAACCCGCTGTCGCAGCAGCCGTATACAAATCAATAGCTCTTTTAATATCGACCTTATATTCACCTGCGCCACGGTGAAACAAGATCGCCAGATTAAATACCGAATTTACATCTCCTAACGAAGCAGCAGTTGACCAATAATCATGAGCTTTAACATAGTCATTCCCGCCTTCCTCTGAAACATATATATTTCCCAACGATGCGAGGGCTGCCATATCACCTTTTTCTGCGGCCTGCTGATACCACTCGATGGCTTTATCGAGATTCTTTTCAACACCGATCCCGTGTAGATATTTAGTTCCCATGTGAGCCTGTGCCGGAATCTGCCCTTTAATCGCAGCTTGCTGACAAAGATCGAAGGACTTTTCAACATCCTTATCGACAAAAACTCCCTTTTCATAAACTATTGAAAGGTTATAGAGTGAATTTGGTTCCCCTGATTTAGCAAGCTTCTCCCAAATAGCAATTGCATCATCATAATTGCCAGTCGTCGCATAACCATAGGCTTTATCTAATTCTTCTGCTTCACCAGCCCATGTAATACTTGATAGACAAAAGAAGAATAAAACAATGGCATTTTTGAGATTAGCTTGACTCTGGCAAGCCCAATAGTTGGATGCTTTTCTACAAGAGAAAATAATGACCCCAACCACAGCTGAAAGGGTTTTACGTACGCCACCTTTCCGAAGAAGAAACATATTGAGACGCAAGAACAGAACTTTAATAGCTAAGGTAAATACAACGTTATTTATCAATGTATTTTGGAGATGGTGGATATACTGGTTATTATGGTGCAGCGACTCACGCACTAAATCACATCCTTATGTGTTTGTTATCTTAAGCGCTATTGACTACAACTTACGCGCCACTTCCATGACTTAAGCATAATTCCTAAACGGTAAAAGATAAAGACTGTAGTTAGAGAAGTGCTATTACCGCTTAACTCACACGCCCCTACTCAAGCACTATGAACAGTGTAGTGGTCAACTATTTCCGGACAGTTTCTTAGGTCGTTTTTCTTTCATCACC
>NZ_CAXBHN010000019.1:0-56795 GCF_963975605.1 uncultured Zhongshania sp.
CCAACCGGCCAAGATAGTTGTCGTCAACCGGTCATCCTAATTGTCGCCGAACAGGACATCAAGGCGTTAATGGAATATGTAGGCTGGAAGGATATTAAGACTGCGTTAAAATATATCGAAGCTGATGATCCATTTTTAAGTCAATACAACAAAAGCCTAAACTTGCCCGATAACCAAATGTAAGGTCTTCAGGGCAGATTCCACTAAACCAGTTTTGATGCCTTCATAGAGTTGATCATTATATCTAGCCCTTCATGGGGGTCTGCACCAATGAGCTGGCAATACTCAATAAACTCTGACAGCTCTATTTTTCTACGGTCCTGCTCCATTTTCCCCAATACAGAGTGGTGCCGGCCCAGTAATTCTGAAGCCGCACGTAACGATAGCCCGCTCTCCTCCCGCTGCTGCTTCAACCAGATGCGCAGGTTTTCGTAGTGAACTGTATAGGGAGATGGCTTCATTGTCTCGATGATAGAGACAATGTAGAATGTCGCGAAATTCGAGACAAGAAAGACGATATACTGCTTCATGAAAAACATACAAATCAAAGATGCACTTCTTCATGTTTTGAAAAACATGTCAGACACACCATTCACCGTTGCTCAGTTGACACAAAAGTATCTCAAGCATCAAGAGACCCAACACAGCTCAAAAAAGGCTGCGCGGCAATATGTCTATCGCAAAATGAAATGCTTGATTGAAAATGACCAATTGATCAAGTTGCCGGACGTTAATGGCTGGCCACGTTACCAGTTAACATCTGAATTTCTAGATGTTTCAGTGGATCATCTTGCTAATGTAAAAATAACAGACGACGTTAAAACCAATCGACAACCCGCCGTGGCTGCCCATCGACATGTTTCTTCGCTAAAAGAAAAGCTCAGCCGTTATAGAACGGAAATGCTTTGCGCTATTGGCGAATCTGAAGAATACAGCGCGCTTTGCAATGAACACCCTGATCTACGTGAGAGCGCACAAGACTTGTATAACCAGGCTCGTGAACGCAGCGCCACGCTGCTTGGCAAAATGAAAGCGCTTGAAAATATGCTTTCCCAGTATGCAGGGTAGCATCATGCAACTTAGACGATGGCAATACGAAGCAGTCGAAGCTGCTCTAACGAAGTATGAAACGGAGCACCCTCACTTTCTCTGCTTAGCGACACCAGGTGCCGGGAAAACATTCATGGCATCAAGAATCGCCAAAGAATTGATGGATTCAGGGAAAATTGATTTAGTTTTTTGTTTTTCACCCTCAGTCAATGTCGCTACATCATTCCAAGCGTCAATTGAGTCACAATTAAAATGTAAATTGGATGGATTACTTGGGTCAAAGGGTCGATCCCTTACGTATCAGTCAATGCCCAGCCAAGACCTCTCTTTTTGGTCTCTCCTGTCTCAATACAAAACATTGGTTATTTTTGATGAAATACATCACTGCGCTGGCGACAATTTGGACAACGCAAATGTCTGGGGTCAAAAAATCATCCAACATATTCAAGGGGAGGCAGATTATACGCTCGCTCTATCAGGTACGCCTTGGCGCTCAGATAAAGTCCCCATCGCGCTCTCAAGCTATTGTGTAGATGGAGTTATACAGTGTGATTATAGCTACGGATTAGAGCGAGCAATTCAAGATGGTGTATGTCGAATACCTAAGATCATCGCCGTAGACAATGACGAGATCACATTATTATCAGGTGACGAGAGGGAGCGCTATAGTTCATTTGCAGAACTCCTTAAGCAATCTAAATGCACCTACCAGCAGCTTTTAGATAGTTCTGACTTGATTACCTATATGATCAAGATCACTGCAAAAAAAATTAACGAGGTTAGAAAAAGGCAACCTAACTCAGGAGCCTTGGTCGTCGCGGCAACAGTCGAGCATGCGATTAAAGTCGCCGAGATTATAAAGCGTGATACCGGAGATTCGGCCCGTGTAGTGACGTATTTACACGATGGCGCACAAGATACCATTCGAGATTTTCGAGAAGCTAATGATAAGTGGATCGTTTCTGTAGGCATGATTAGCGAAGGTACCGACATCCCTCGTCTAAAAGTATGCTGCCACCTTACGAGGGTGAAGACAGAATTGTATTTCAGGCAAGTTTTAGGACGTATATTGCGGTCAACGGGTGTTGAGAAGGATGAAGGATTTTTATTCATTCCGGCCGAACCAAATTTAGTCGAATACGCAGAACGAGTTGTTGAAAACATACCCGACGCTAACACCATTGCCATTGAACTTATGACTGGAGGCATTACGGCAAGCGATGAACCTGCTCAACCCCCGTCGCTAAGCGACAAAGAGAAAGATCAGAAGCCAATCGAGGAAGTTGTTTCCCCTATTGACCTAGCTTCTGACGGCGAACTGATAGAGTTTTCAGATTTACAACCACTGACTCTGGCTGAGTCATACGATGCATCGATCGGCTTCTTTGGACGATTTAGGCAGGAAATAATAAATCTATCGATGCGGAATTTTCCGATCGAGGGCTAGGCTTAGGCGGTGAAAGCGAGCAAGAACATTCCCGCTACAAGGGCGTAGCGTACCGCTAACTAAATTTGCATCGGTATTCTCGAATAAGACAGTAGCGTCAGCCACCCTCAAAACTGCCCTTGCCTTCTGCCATTCACTCGACTCGACATGTTTGTTATAAATACTTCAATAAAAACAATATCTTACTTAATAAATACGCAATATTTCGGCCGATATTGTCAAGTAGCCGAATACCCACTATAACAGCTCGTACACTATATTCCAATACGTCACAGTATCGGAAATAAGGAATAGGTATCTATAGGTTGATTGATCCCTTAAGCCCTGCTGGCGGATTGTTAGGATTAATGACCTCTACCGCGCTGTACTCATTTTCATGCAAACACGTTAATCCAGTACCAAAATCCTTGAGAGTATCTAAGGTGCACTGATCTTCGTAAATGACTACGTCGCAACCGCAAGGCTGTGCTTCGGCTAAGTATTGGTATGGAGCCATAATTCAGAATCCCTTCTAGTTTAAAGTTTTACCGGCAAACTGTGGCGCGGGCGCCTCAGAGCCGCTGCTCGCGCTCACAGTAGCTGCCGGATTTTCACTGAGTTCACTTAGAGCTGAATAGCCACTAGCAAACCCAAAGCAAGTCTCGGGAATGTTAACGCGGTCCGGTTTTTGCTCGTGGAATTTCGTACACTTGCCTGAGATTTGCCCCCCCTTTTCCTCATGGCCTACAGGCTTATATTGAGTTAGTACATGACGTGTATTACAGAGCCTAATTTTCCGTCGACGAATGAAGACGCAAGTAAATTAGCCACCATTCGCACACTGCCGGTAAGACCTGTTTTTATTATGGGCCTACACCGTTCGGGAACGACTTTTCTATATGACTGTATTGCGAAGTCATTTCCCGTAGCTCATCTAAGCCTTTATCACCTCTTGTATTTTGACCGCCTACTTGTCAACAAAGAGCATGGCAGCGAACAACAAGATAAAGATTTACTCAACCGCTATTTTACAGATAAAGGTATTAGCGATAGGAATATTGACGGCACGCATATTAATGCTGATGCCGTTGAAGAATATGGTTTTTTGTTACGAAAGAAGTCGGGTTCATTCAAAATTAATGATCACAATGCTGATTTCTTTGCACTCTTGTGTCAAAAGTTACTAGCTGTCCAAGATGAAACCATGGCAGTTTTGATGAAGAATCCGTGGGACACAGGTAATGCGAAAAGAATTTTAAGCTACTACCCAGATGCTCGGTTTATTTACATTTCCCGTGAACCTATTGCCGTACTTAATAGCATGTTAAATGCGTTTCTCTCCTATCTTGAAGGTCCGCAAGATTACCTTGAGATACTATTGAACGATGGCAATGGCAGAAGTAGTTACCGTAGCGGCTATATACTATGGATGGTACTGAGAGGAGTTCGTAAATTAGTTGGCCCTAAAATCACCGCCAGACTTGCCCGTGGATTGCTTGCCAAGAATGTCGCGCAGCAAGTCACATCTTATCGCAAGGAGCTAAGTGAGATGCCCGCCAACCGCGCAATTGAGGTTGAGTATTCAGCGCTCATAAACAACCCATCAGCCGTAATGAAAACAATAGCGCCGCTTGTAAATTTACCTCTTGGCAATAAGCAGCGAAATATAAAGGTCACACAAAGGAAAAACCTAAATCCAGTCTTAATGAACTATGAAGAAAAATTAAACCAATTAGTTGATACAGCAGCATCTTAGCCCAGGAATAGTCATATCGATTGCTAAGCTATTATTTCTAACGCCCTTCGCTCGCTAAGGCATCCTGCCATCGCACGCCAAGACAGCCCCACCTATGAATTTTCCGCGTTCGATTAACCGAACTAGCATCTTGACGTCCCCACTAAATAGTAGAAAAGTCTGCCTAAATAACAGTGGCATACAATAAAAACACCAGCCCACAAAATCGCTATGTCTCACCTCACTATTACACATATGAATTATTTGAGCACTTCACACGAATTTAAATGTGTGTAATTACAGCGTTTAACCACTGATTTCCTTGTCATTAATATCTATTCATGAGCACTATGTCACACTATAGTGCAAGTATTAATACGTATTATGTAGCGGCAGCCAGAAGCAGGAATGGAATAAAGAGTGAAAAGCGTGCTAGCGGCTGTTAGTTGTAATTTTGCTTTTAAAACACCTTGGTTTAAGGGTTTTGAGACGAAGCACTATCTCGTGAAACGCCAGTAGTTCACCGCTGATCTCAGATGAAAGCCATTCGCTTTTTCTGCTGCCGGAAATTTAGCAGAGAATAAATGCATAGCCTGCATCAACTTATTTATATGTAATACGCCCACATTGAGACTAGCAAAATGACCGAAAGCATAGCCGCAAAATCAACCATGACGTCACAGAGTCGATCCGGTAAAGATGCTAACTACGTAGCCATCGATGCTCTGGCCTTTAACGATCTTAAACCCAGCCGGTCGACGAGCCGCCCTCTGGTATCACCGGAGCCTCGATTTTTGCCACTGGCGCAGTCTCAACGCGGCCTGTGGTTTGGCGAAAAAATTGGACCCAAGGACGCGATATATAATATTGCTGAATACTGCGAAATTCTCGGCGACATTAATCCCGTTGTTTTCATCGCAGCCCTAAAGCAAATCACCCAAGAAGCCGAAACGACCCGTGTAGAAATTCACGACACCGAAGCTGGTCCAAAACAAATAATATTAGATAGTTATAAAGGCGAATTCCCGTTTATCGACATGAGCACTTTTGATGATCCGCGGGCTTCGGCAGAAGCGTGGATGATGGAGGAATTTTGTAAGCCCGTTGATCTCGCCTGCGATCCGCTTTGGTTTTGCGCCCTACTTAAGATCGATGAACAGTGCTTTTTCTGGTATCAACGCAGCCACCATGTAGTACTAGACGGCTTCGGCGCAGGGATAATTTCACGGCGTTGCGCCGACATCTACAATGCGTTGATGGAAGAGCGAGATATTGGTGCTAGTCCGTTTTTACCCTTGGCCGCACAGCTTGAGCAGGAACGATCCTATCGCGAATCTTCGCGCCATGATCGGGACCGCAATTACTGGTTGGAACAACTAAAATCGCTTCCAGACCCAGTGTCCTTAACGAGTCACAACGCTGTTCGCGCTGGTGGTTTACGGCGCAGTACTGCTCGTCTGACGCCAGATTCAAGTAAAGCCCTACGTTCACTAGGATTGCAAGCGAAGGCAAGTTTGCCTCAGGTTTTGATTAGCCTTTTTGCGACGTACATATACCGTATGACCGGTGCTGACGATTTAGTATTCGGCATGCCGGTCACTGCGCGCGCCAACAGAGAGATGCGCAGTATTCCATCCATGATGGCCAATGCAGTGTCTATTCGATTAGCCATGGAGTCTGATTTAACCCTATCGGACCTGGCCAGCCAAGTTTCTAAAACTGTGCGCAGCTCTTTGCGGCATCAACAATTTCGCTATGAAGATCTACGTCGTGAATTAGGCTTATTGGGCCAAGGGCAGCAAATTTCTTGGGTTGGCGTGAACATAGAACCTTTTGATTACGACTTAAGGTTTGGCGGTCACAAATGCCTCGCTCACAACGTAAGCAATGGGACGGTCGAAGATCTCACTATTTTTGTATACGATCGCGGCGAGTACGACGGCCTGCGTATCGACTTAGACGCCAACCCGGCACTATATTCCCAGCTTGAACTCGATGTGCATCGCGATCGTTTTGTCCGCTTGATTAACGCGATTCTGAGCGATTCCGCTACGCCCATTGGTAAAGTTAACCTATTGTCAGACGAAGAAGCATATCAATTACTGACTACCTGGAATGCAACAGACAGAGCGCTACCGAACACGAATTTACTCGCGTTATTTGAACAGCAGGTAGCAAAAACGCCAGACGCCACGGCTATTACCTGCGGCGATGATAAAATCACCTATCAGAGTCTAGAAGCCAATGTATGTGAATTAAGTCAAACCTTATTAGAACTCGGTATAGGCACTGGTGATATTGTGGCGATAGCCCTTCCCCGCGATATTTCAATGCCCACTAGCTTGCTCGCTATCATGAAATCCGGTGCGACTTATCTACCACTCGATCCCACTGCGCCGGCCGAGCGCTTGGCAATGATTATAGAGGAAGCTAAGCCGAGTCTTCTCATTTCAAATTCAACAATTAGTGAAACACTGCGTGGTAATACTACCGCGGTGTTAAATTTAGATATTGCGAAGAATTTAAATATCTCTCTATCAGTTCCTGCCCAGAAGCTGCCAAAAGCACCTGAAATAGATGGTGAATCCAGTGCCTACGTAATCTATACATCGGGTTCTACCGGCCGCCCTAAAGGCGTTGAGATCAGCCATCGCGGCTTACTTAATTTTTTACTGGCAATGCAAGATGAGCTGCAAATTCTGCCAGCTGATAAATTACTTGCTCTCACCACCGTAGCCTTTGATATTGCCGCACTAGAGCTTTATTTGCCCTTAATAAACGGCGCCGAAGTGGTTATTGCTAGTCGGGAGCACGCCAAAGACCCTGCGAAATTAGCGAACTTAATCTGTAAAGAATGTATTACGGTGATGCAAGCGACACCGTCGCACTGGCAGGCTTTAATTGTTGATCACGCAGATCAATTGGGAAATATCCGCGCACTGGTTGGCGGTGAGGCGCTCCCGGCGCAACTCGCACATAAAATGCGTAAGCTGGGTCACCCCATTGTGAATCTTTACGGACCAACAGAGACCACTATTTGGTCAACCATTATGCGTCTAGATGGCGACGATTTAGACTCGCCACCGATTGGTCGGCCTATTTTAAATACCCAGGTCTATGTTTTAGATCAAGCCATGCAGCCTGTGCCATTGGGTGCTATTGGTGAACTGTTCATCGGCGGTGCTGGTGTAGCAAAGGGCTATTTACATCGGCCAGAACTTACCACCGAGCGCTTTCTCGCCAACCCCTTTGGCGATGGCCGCCTTTATAAAACCGGAGACCTTGCGCGGTGGCGATCAGACGGTGTACTCGAATACCTTGGCCGAAATGATTTTCAAATCAAAATTCGCGGCTTCCGCATTGAAGCCGAAGAAGTAGAAGCCCATATCCAGCGCTGCGACGGTGTCCAACAAGCCGTCGTTACCCTTCGTGAAAATCCCCACGGTGAGAAAAAACTTGTCGTGCACATTGTGCCGGTGCAAGTCGACGACAATCTTTTCGCAGAAATTGACAAGACGATACTGCGCAAGCGGTTAGAACAAACGCTGCCAGATTATATGATTCCATCGATATTTATGTGCGTTGATTCTCTGCCTACCAATGTTAATGGCAAATTAGACCGCAACGCACTTCCGGCACCACAGTGGCAAGTAAGTCATGAATATATCGCTCCGCGTAACGAGTTAGAAGCACAACTCGCCAAGCTCTGGGGTGAGGTCTTCAATATAGAACGCATCGGTGTCCACGATAGCTTTTTCGATCTGGGCGGTGACTCCCTTACCGCGGCAAAGATGGTGTCAAAATTACGAGAACTGACCAAACGCGATATCGCGCTTGCCGCAATATTTGAAGCCAGTACCATCGCCGAGCTAAGTGAGCAGCTGGAGAACCAGCAAAACGTCGATCCACTAGGTATCGTGCTTCCGCTTAAAACCACTGGCACAACAAGGCCACTTTTTTGTATTCACCCAGTGATAGGTTTGAGTTGGGCCTATAGCGGCCTAGGCAAATATTTAGCTAGCGAGCAGCTGCTTTACGGTATCCAGGCCAGAGGCTTAAGTGAGGAGTTTCAGAGCAGCGGTGCTATTGGTTTACCGCAAAGCATTGGCGAAATGGCCGCTGATTACATTGAGCATATCCGCCACGTGCAGCCAGCAGGTCCGTATAAATTATTAGGCTGGTCCCTAGGCGGCTTGTTAGCACACGAAATTACCAGGCGCTTAGAAGCGGACGGCGAGCAGGTAAGCCATCTGACTGTGCTCGATGCGTATCCGTATATTCAGAACCAGGCTCCTAGCAGTGAGGCTCAGCTTGTTTGTAGTGCTCTCAACTTCATGGGACTGCCAACCACATCACTGCCGTCTGGCTCTGAAACTATGGCTGCACTGACTGACTTACTTTGTCGCGAATACGATATTTACAATTTGCCTTTTGTGAAAGAAATGCAGCAAAGCAACGGCGATATTATTGACGGAGTCAAACAGATCATCGAGAACAACCTCGCTATTTCAAGAGAGTTTGTGCCCGGAAAGATCAATGCCGACATGCTATTTATTGCGGCATCACAAACAGCAGATACGGATATGAATAGCGTGTTGCACAATAATGCCGAGGTTTGGCGCGAGCACGTAGCTAAATTAAGCGTGCACTTTGTGGACTGTCATCACCAGCAGATGTTTGATGCACAGCCTCTAGAGATCATTGGTCCACTAATAGCGCAATCTATCAAAGCCTGATTACGCAGTGTCTTTAAAAATACACGCTTGGGAATACGTTTCTTATAGAGATGTATTTTAAGTAAAACGATTTATGCGGAAGCCAAAGTAGTAATGAATATCACGATTTTTAGCATTGGCACCCAGGGTGACGTACGGCCGTTTATTGCATTGGGACTCGGCTTGCAGGCCGAGGGCCACAAAGTCTGTATTGCCAGCGGTAAAACCTGTGAAACCTTGGTAAAGAATCACGGCCTTCGTTATTCGCCATTAAGCGCCGACTTTCTTGAAGTAATGGCCAAGGATCCGCGTGCAATTCAACGTGGCTTGAATCCGCTAAAATTAATGAATACCGCCCGCGCTCATCTGAAAGAGATGGCACAGCACTGGGCCGAAGAAGGCTTAGCCGCCGCAGAGGGGGCTGAGCTATTACTCGGCAATGGCATGATGGCGGTACTGGCGAACTCTCTAGGCGAGGCCCTAAATATCCCAGCTGTTGAGACCCATTTGCAGCCAGTAACGCCCTGCCCTGACATTCCACCGATGATGCTCACTCCGCCGGACAAACCCCGCAACGGCGCTATCAACGAGATGCTTTACCACGTTTTGCGCGCAGTTACCTGGCGAATGCTGAGCGCAGCCTATGGGCCTGTTCGCAAATCCTTAAAACTTAGCACCTTGCCCTGGTATGGCCCTTATTACCGCCAGAAAAAGCAAGATCGACGCATTCTCTACGGCTTCAGCCCGGCTTTACTACCACCTTCGACAAGTTGGCCTGCCGGCGTACAGGTATGCGGAAACTGGTTTTTGAGCGGTGAGTCGCAATGGCGAGCGTCTGAGGAATTACTGGATTTTTTAGCTGCCGGCGAGAAGCCAATCTACTTGGGCTTTGGCAGTATGCTAAGTGACGACACTGACAATCTAAGTGCAATAATCTACGAGGCCATTGCGAGAAGCGGCCGCCGAGCCATTATTGCCACAGGCTGGGGCGGACTCGAGGCACAAGCTCAAGACAATGAAAATATCTTTGTTATCGACGCGGCGCCGCACGACTGGCTGTTTCCTCAAGTTGCCTTAGCGGTACATCATGGTGGCGCAGGCACGACTGCCGCGGCAATTCGAGCCGGTATCCCGTCAGTGGTGATCCCCTTTTTTGGCGACCAGCCTTTCTGGGCATGGCGCCTTGCGCAAAATGGCGTCGCGCCCAAAATGCTCAAGCGCAAATCACTTAGCGCCGCAGGCTTAGTCGACGCTATTGCAGAGGCAAGCGCCCTTTCTATGCAAAATAGCGCGCGTGAGCTGGCGCAGGAAATCGCCAAGGAAAATGGTGTTAGAACCGCAATTAAATTGCTTCGGCAGTGGGAATTATTAGGACCGTCTGCTAGCCAATCTGGCTCTGAGCCGGCGCGAGCTGATCACAGTGGTACAAGGGATATTGGTAAAGCTAGCGGAATGAATAATGGGGGCACAAGTAAAATCACCTCTGACTCAGGCACTACAACATCAATTGTTTAACATTGAGTACGATAAAACCAGCGGTAAACTTCGTAAATAGGGCAGACAATATCGCGATGCCTAAATTTCAGGGCATTTGTACCCATTATCGCTTCGATGTAAACCGCTATAGCGACGATCTCTATATCCACCATCAAGTGCCCTTCCCCAGCGCATTTCATTCAGCATCGGCGCTGCGCAAGGCGGAGTTTATTGCGGGCCGTATCGCCGCAGAACAGGCCTTTATCGGCTTAGGACTAGAACCGCAAACAGTTCCTATCGGCAATCTTCGCGAACCCCTCTGGCCCAATTCAGTCCTTGGCTCAATAAGTCATCACAACGGTCATGCATATTGTTTGATGATGCCGCGACCAGCAAATCTACATTCGCCAGTCAGACTAGGGATAGATGTAGAATCGCTTATTGGCAATGATGACGTAGATACGATGGGTGCAAATATTATGTCGTCATCTGAAATCAGTTTAATGTCGACTTGTTTTAAACAGTCAGAATTTGCCCTGACCTTGGTTTTCTCTGCAAAAGAGTCGCTATTTAAAGCACTTTACCCTGCTGTTGGACGCTATTTTGATTTTCTGGATGTTCGTCTTTCTAGCATTAATCTTGACGGCAATAGTTTGGCATTTACCTTACGCCATGATCTTTCAATGCACCTTTTTAGAGGATATACAGTCACCGTTCACTGGCAACAGCTCGCGAACGCGGTCGTTACCTGGGTATACCCTGAGTAAATCTAGGTCGTAAAAAACTTCCCTACTTTGAGCAAAGCGCTTAACCTCAAGAGCAGTAGATAATTGTAAAAACCCGTTCTGGGAAGGCGAAGTCAATGCACGACCATCACCACCATCATACCGCTTCTGAACGCATAGGCTGGGCTTTTGCCCTTAACTTCTGCTTTACCATCATTGAATTTATCGGTGGCTGGTTAACGAATAGCACCGCGATTATGGCTGATGCGGTACATGATCTCGGCGATTGTCTAGCCATTGGCATGGCGTGGTGGCTGAACAAACTTGGCGCCAAAGAAGCCAATAACCGCTTCAGTTATGGCTTTAGTCGCTTTTCCTTATTGGGCGCTTTAATTAACGGTGTAATTTTAGTATTGGGTTCTTTGTGGGTGCTAAGTGAAGCAATACCGCGGCTGGTAAATCCCCAAATGCCGGACGCAGCGGGTATGCTCGGTTTGTCAGTATTGGGTATTGCGGTGAATGGCTTCGCAGCATACAAACTAAATGACGGTAAAACCCTAAATGAACGAATGCTAAACTGGCATTTGCTTGAAGATGTTTTAGGTTGGGTGGCGATATTCGTCGTGTCTATTGTGTTGATGTTTATTGAGTTACCGATTTTAGACCCGGTTTTATCAATAGGCTTTACGCTCTTTATTTTATTTAACGTAGCCAAAAACCTCACCGAAACCCTGCGCTTATTTTTGCAGGCAACGCCGGATCATCAATTGCGTGAGCAGATTTTAGAAAATTTAGCCGAGCTGGAGCACGTCAGCGATATACACCACCTGCACCTTTGGTCACTCGATGGCGAGCAACATGTGTTAACGGCGCACTTGCTATTAAAACAACATTACCAGCAAACCGAATTACTGCGCTTAAAAGCACTCATCGCCAGCGCGATGAAGGGCTTCCCCCTAAGCCACACAACCATCGAGTTTGAATTCCCCGATGAATCCTGTCGTGATGACCACCAATCTGAACTATCCCACCATCATCATTAAATGTCGTAAACGGTAAAAATGAATATTGTGGCGTCGTGCAGATTCGCTCAAACGCGCTATTCCGCAAGTCCATAGCCAAAAGTGCGAATAATGGACTTAGCTTTTTCCGACTTTAAAAACGCGATAAATTCCGTAGCAGCAACACTGTTTTCTCCCGCTTTAAGCAGCACCGCGTCTTGCTTGATTGGACGATAAAGTTTTGGGGGCACAATCCAAGCAGAACCACTTTTCAGCTCGCCGTTTTCCATAATCTGAGACACCGCGACAAAGCCAATATCAGCGTTACCCGTACTAACAAATTGGTACGTTTGGGCGATGTTTTCGCCCTGTACCCAGGAATTACGCGTTGAGTTTTCAAGTGATAAATGACGTAACACATCGAGCGCAGCAATGCCGTATGGTGCTAGCAAAGGGTTAGCCAAGGCTAATTTATTAAAGTGTCCTGAACGCAAAACCTCGCCATTTTCATCCACAAAGTCCGATTTAGATGACCAAAGTGCTAAGGCGCCAACAGCGTAGGTAAATCTATTTTTAGGGGTAACTAAGCCCGCCTTTATTAACGCCTCTGGTTTTGTTTGGTCGGCAGACAGAAAAACCTGAAATGGCGCACCGTGGCGTATTTGCGCATAAAATTTACCGGAAGAGCCATAGGATACATTGAGGGAATGACCAGTTGTCTCTTCAAATTCGTCGCCTAGCGGTCGCATCGCGGCGGTGAAGTTCGATGCAACAGCAACAGAAAGTTGGTCCGCATGACTAATGATAGTGATACACATTAAATTTAAACAAACTAGTAACTGACGCGCAGCCCCCATTTTTATTCCTTTTCGAAATTTTTGTTAGCTAATACGTCTTGCATTCGATACAGCATAGTGGAAACAAGTTTCATTCAGTATTGGCAAGATTAAAAAGTATCGTGCAGCAGACCTTACAACGGCGTAATGTTTGGCCATCACTCGATCTAGAGGTCCGGCCGGTAAAACGGCCAAATTTAGCCACTTTGATCGCAGCTAATTGATTTATAATAGATTTCTAAAAATTTAGCTCGAATGTCATCGGCATAGTCTCTCTCTCGGTGTTCAGTTCAAAACTGCCTAATCTGCCGAGATGCTCTGTGTGGTACGGCGAAAACGAGGCCATCTGTTCTCGAGTGATCTCATGACCCTCCGCTTTCAACTGGTTGAATGCTTCGGTCATCGCATTGACGTTATGCAAAATGGTCATATTGGCCAGTAAATGATTGTATTTCACAATCTTGCCTTGCTCATGCCGTAAATTTGAGGCGATCTTCCCGCCGTTTGCAAAGAACAACCAGCTCGCAAATTCATTAAATTCTTCACTTTTGCACGTTGCCGCCTGGATGGTCTTCCTCAGATCAAGGTCGGTAATGTACTCCAGCAAAAACATGGTGCGTACGACTCGCCCCAATTCGCGAAATGCAAAATACAATTTATTTTTTCTATTCTTGGTTCCGAAACGCCGAAGGATAGTCGATGCGGTAATCTTCCCGGCTTTAACCGACATTGCTGTACGTAGCATATCCGGATAATGCATTTCAATGAGATCCCAGCGGATCGGGTCTTTAAAAAGTGATTGAATATGCTCCAGCACCATCGATTTATCGGGCTTATAGAACGTCAAATCTTTTATGTTTCTAATTCGCGGCATTAGCTTGATTCCCAGCAAATAAGCTAAGCCAAACACAGTCGTTGATTGGGCCTGTGTATCACCATGGATTGTATCCGGGTTAAAATCTGACTCGTCGTTAAGCAGCCCGTCCAGGATATAAATAGCTTCGTAAACGCCACAAGGAATGAAACGGCTGAACAAGGCGATGTATGTATCCGAAACATGGTAGTAAGCGATGCCGCCAAAGTGGCCATAACGAATGTGGTATTCAGAAAGTAAGTTATCTTCATAAAGATCCCATAATTTCCCGTCAGCTGATACGCTGTTTCCCGAGCCCCAACAATCGATTAAACGGTATTTCTTGTAGGCACTGCTGACCTTTGCAATTGCCTTGTCCAGCCTCTCCTCGGTGCCTCGCTTAAGATTGATCCGCGCCACTTGCTTTCGAGAAATCCCTTTAACGGAGCGCGCTGTTTCTGTAGGACCGATATTGGTTCCGTAGCAAAACAACGTGAGTACAAATCGCAATAATGGATCTTCGACACGTGACTCAAACCCCGATAGCGGACCAAAATGTTTATGAAGCTCAAGCCATTGTTCAACATTCAAAATGACGTCCAGTAAGTTAATTTTTTCGAGCCGTTCTCTTAGCAAAGCGCCAATGGCTTCAATTTCTGCCAGTTTTTCAGCCGGTTTGGGTTTGCCGATAACGAGTAAACCCTTTTCTATACGAACGGTTTCATCATTTGGAAAAAGCTTATCTGCTTTCAGACAAATTGCTGTCATTTCGTTTTTTAATGCAGCGGCGAACGCTTCGTCGCCCGGTTGAATGCCAACCAGCTCCGAATAGCTTTCATAGTCGGTTTCGTATTCCTCCCAACTGATTAACTGTTCTCTATAGTCATCAAATGTTTCGCTGTAAGGAATGTATAGATCGCCGGTGCTAAGTTCTTCAGCGACACGCTCGAACACACAAAGCTCGAAACAGGCTCGGTCTACATGTGTAATTTTTGCGGTACGACTGGTTTTGCCGGTGACCAGTTTCCACCACTTTTCGCGAACCCAGCGGATATTAATGACATTGTCGGAGCTATCATCGCCCTCACGTTCTTGGATGCATAGCGTGTCCACGCGGCGATTTTTATGCGCGATAATGAACTTGAGTGCGTGCAAAACATTCTTGTCTTCCGAGGCAGAAACCAGATTTAAAACTTCAACCGCCCGAAAGAGTGATGATCGCTGTTTTTTATACAGCCTGACCATGAACGGCAAATAGTTATTGTCGGCATAGGCCATGTATTGTTCGCACAGTTGCAGTAATTGCTCGCTGTCTTTTCCTAAAACCGGATCAAATGCGTTAACGAACTCAGGTTTATCCAGATAGACCTTGATCGTTCCGGACAGCACCGAGATCAATCGATCCGTATTTTTTCGATGCTGCACCAAGTACTCTTCCAAATGCTTTTGCGCCGTAGCATCCATTTTTTGTAGGAGCTTGATGACGATTTGCGCTGCGTTGTCCAGCGTTTGTGCGTATTGATGGCGTATCAGTATGATTACCATCGCAATTCGTTTGTTTGGTTTAAGCTTCATCAATTCAGCTTGGTCCAACGCTTTCGCTTCATTGATGAATTGGCGATGTTTGGTGGGTGGCAACGCTAAATCGGCAGGTAATGATTGTTGTAGTGTACTAAGCCACTCCAGGTAGGCTAAGTAGGCATTGATGTTCCGAGGCGTTGGTCGCTTGGGTTCGTTTTTAAGCGTGCTCCAACCAAACCCGTTTACACCGGATTGTCCAATGATAATTTGCTGCACGAGTGCCTGTCCCTCTTTGGTGAGGTAATCGCATAGTTGCTCGTAGTATCCATTGTTAATGTCAGCCCTGGCGGACCGACATATTTTAAAAAGTGTGTGAAAGCCAGGAAGTTCATGGTTTTCTTTTACGAGATATTCGAGCGCGACGTTAATAATGTCCGGCAAGGCTTCTTTTGTTTTCGCTGCATCCAATGCCCACTGACGAATGAGGTCGGGTGTGGCATCTGAGTCGTAGGACTTAAGATTTAAGTGCTGCCTAATCAGCTTGATATGTCGATCTTTCGTTCCGGACGCGTAATAGGAACGTAGTTCGCTGAGTGACACGCGAGACCGAGCGGCTTTTGTGATGTGCTGGATAACAACGTCGGGAATTTCATTCAGCGTGACAAATCGTCCCAGCCGTTGCACGATTTTCAGCTGAACCAATAAGCCTAAATAAGCTCCACTTGCGCGTTGGGTATGTTTTTGCGCAAAGCGTTTATCTGTGGCATCGGGTGTGTAAATGTCCCCAAGGTCATGTGGCTTTAAATCTTTTTTAATCCTCGGGTATGCCGTTTGATGAATAGCAACCATGCAATGTTACTCCATGCTTCTAGCATCCAAAGGCCGCGTCTCTGATTCACTTGTTGCCAAATCTCGCGCTATTGTTTGTCGGTGAAATGGATTTTGTGACTCAATGTACCGCATGGCAGATTGCACATCCTTCCAACCCACGTATTCCATTAACGACTTTGTGTCCCAGCCCTGTGCATTTGCCCAAGTGGCAAAACCACGTCGCAGCGAGTGGCTGCTAAACAAGTTCGCCTCGTCGATGTCGGCTCGGGTACAGCACTGTTGAATGATGCCAATGATGCTGGCCGGATGTAACGCGTCCCCGGATATCTGGCCCCACCGGTTAATCGAACGAAAGACCGGTCCACTTTTTAATTGCGCCGCGCTAACCCAGTCCAGATAAGCTTCGACTGGACACAGTTGTTGTAGCGCCGGTGCTTTGTATCGCCGACCCAGGCGGGAATGATCGCCTTTGCTGCGGGGTACAAATATTTCCATCCCTTGTCCTGACTGTGCCTGAATGTGCTCGACACAAAGACGTGCAAGCTCATCACTGCGAAAAGCTCGCCAGAAACCGATCAGCAACAACGCCTTATCCCGAGTCGACTGCAGCGCGTCTTTTGGCGAACCATTTTTAATGAAGCAATCAAAAGAGTTCACCAGGAGCATTAGCTGACTGAGCTGAATAGGTTTGGCTTGCTTTTGAATCACCGGGTGCAATTCTGCGATGCCCTTTAACACCTTTTTCACATGAGGCGCTTTGGTGGGATCTGGAAACCCCTGATCAAGATGCCAGGCTGCCAAACCCGCCAAGCGCTGGCGAAGGGTATTGACTGACAAGGTGTTTGCGTAATTCACCAGATACCGAGCCACGCTATCGGCTGTTGCTGGCAAAAAACCGCCCCATTGACTCTCGAAATGCTCGACAGCAGCGCGGTAACTTAAACGGGTATTGTCCCGAGTTGCCGCTTGAATATATTGATCAACGTCTGTCACCGCGACCCCCTTTCCTTATCTGCAAACGTTCGCTGAGATTTTGGTGAGAGTTCATTTAATATTCCGCACTGGTCAATCGATCTGGCGTGACCACATTTGTGCCGCAGCCGCTTTAGATCGCTCTGAAGGTTCTGGAGATCAGCAATACGAGTCTCAACAATGTGCAGATGTGCATCAATCATGTCATTCACCGCTTCACACGGTGTACCAGGTGAATGTTGTAGGGCTATAAGATGTTTAATCTCGCTTAACGTCAGGTCCAGCGCGCGGCAATTCTTGATGAAGGACAGCTTTTCAAGCGCGGCTGTGTCATACAAGCGGAAGTTGCCGTCAGTACGTGCAGGCACGGCAATCAAGCCCTCCTTCTCGTAATACCGAATCGTTTGGATCGAACAGCCGCTACGTTTTGCGAGCTCACCAATTTTCATAGACTTCCACCTTGACTCTATAGCTACAATAGAGTTTAACCTTGTGGTATTCATGTAACAAGAGCTCACTATGTCAACAGATTCGAAGACTTGCTGTGGCTGCAACCCCACTGACGCGCCATCCCTATTTGAGGCTCAAACAAACAGCGATACGCCGGCTGAGGTGAGTCATGTAAGTGTATTTACTGTTCCTAAAATGGATTGCCCGTCAGAAGAAAACCTGATTCGCACCGCGTTTGGTAGTTTTGATGGAACTGTCACCTTCGCGTTCGACATCCCCTCTCGGAGCGTGCGTGTGTATCACCCCGATATGGCGGAGACCGTGGAAAAAACCATGGCGTCTGTTGGGCTTGGAGCAACGTTGGTCTCGCTCGAATCGGTGGACCGCGAGGCGGTTCAAACAGCCAAAGAATTGGCGAAGTCCGGGGAGACACGCGAGGCGCGAGTATTACGATGGTTACTGGCCATCAACGCTGCTATGTTTGTGTGTGAATTGGGCATGGGTATTGTGGCGCAGTCCACGGGGCTTATTGCTGATTCGCTGGATATGTTTGCCGATGCAGCGGTCTATGGTGTGTCACTGTATGCGGTGGGCAAGGCGGCTCGTCTTAAGCTCAAAGCGGCTCACCTTTCCGGCTGGTTACAATTGGTGCTTGCCGTGGGAGTTCTGCTCGAGGTGCTGAGGCGAACGATCTATGGGAGCGAGCCCGTTTCAACTCTTATGATGGGTATGGGCGTCGTGGCTCTGGTGGCGAATATCACTTGTCTCTTGCTGATCTTCAAATCGCGTAACCAGGGGGCGCATATGAAAGCCAGTTGGATATTTTCGGCGAATGATGTGTTGGCCAATGCTGGCGTCATCACGGCAGGCATCCTGGTGGCGTTGACCGGGTCCCAGATACCGGATCTGGTTATCGGGCTTATGATTGGGCTGGTGGTATTGAGCGGCGCTCGTCGTATACTTTTGTTACGATAATGACCCAAACCGAGAAAACGGATAAACGATAAAAATGCGTCAACGTGTCCTGACATATGCAGTGCTAATACTGATTGTTTTGCAATCCGGTATGGCTATGGGAGACGCGCACCAGCTGCATCAGTCAGGCAATGAGCATGTGGCTTTCGATCAGACCCACCAGCATCTCGATGGTCCCGAGTCCGATAAACACCATGTCGAAGACGCTTCGTCCTTGCAGGAGCGGGATTGTCACCACTGCTGTCATTGCCATGGTCGTTTTTGTCCCGCCATCCTGGTGCCTACCGAGTCCACATTATTGTCCAGAGGTTCTTCCCCCGTACCTGATTATTCTGAAAACGCTTTTCCCGATACCTTCGAAACCTTTCTGCGCCCGCCCAAAGCCTAAGCCCTAAGTACTGTTTATACCCGCACTCACGGAAATACGACTTACATTAGGATTTATCCCATGCGATTACCCACTTTTTACAGGTGTCATAAAGCCTGTCTGTGGCTTGCGCTTTTTTTCTGTAGTTTGACCGTCACGGCAAATGCTGAAAACACCGCTGCCACGCTGACCTTGAACGAGGCACTGGCCCGCACGCTGGCGCACAACCCGCAACTTTACCAATACCGCTTTACCAAGGACGCGTTGGAGGCTCAACGGCAAACCAGTGTTTTACGCCCTGCGATGGCACTCGAACTTGAGGTTGAAAACGTCGCTGGATCAGGCGATACCCAGGGATTTGATACGGCGGAAACTACCGTGGCGTTATCCTCGGTTATCGAAATGGGCGGCAAGCGTCAAGCCCGCGTCTCCTATGCTGATGCGCGAATCAACCAGGCTGAATGGGAACAGCAAGCCGTTTCTCTGGACGTACTGGGTGAGCTGACGGCGCTCTATATCGAAAGTCTGGCAACCCAAGCCAACATGGGGCTCGCAGAGGAGTCGCTGGGGCTTTCCCGGTCATTGCTAAAAACCGTCAAAACGCGCTCCAAACAGGGTGCTACACCGGAAGCAGAGGTCATGCGTGCTCAAGCTTCAGTTGCGCGCGCGGAAATTCGCCTTGCTGCGTTGGTGGAGCAATTCGAGCGTCAAAAGGTACAGCTTGCGCGATTCTGGGGTGATACGACTCCGACGCTTACCACGCTGGAGGGGAGCCTGTCTGAATTCGGGGGAAATCAGGGTTTTGACCAACTTTATGCTCGGGTGAAAACGTCACCGGCTCTTCAGGTGCTTGCGAGCGAGACACGGATCAGGGATGCAGAGGTGACGCTCGCGCGCGCCGGTGCGCGCAGTGATCTGACTTGGCGGGCGGGTATCACACGCTTCGAGGAAACAGGCGATACCGCCTTCACCGCCGGACTCTCCATTCCGTTGTTTTCCAATAACCGTAGCAGTGGCGAAGTAAGAGCCGCCCTGGCAAATCGCAATGCCGTGGATTATGCCCGTGAGGATCTGCTTTTACGTGTACATGCCCAACTTTTTGAAGCCTATTCGCTGAGAAAGCAAAGCATCGCGGCGGCCACTAAAACCCAAAATGCGGTGATTCCGGCACTGGAAAAGGCGCTCAGACTGACCCGCGAAGCTTATGAAAATGGGCGCTATCGCTATCTCGATTTGATTGCCGCCCAGGAAGAATTGCTTGCAACCAAACAGGCGTATATCGATGCGGCATCGACGGCACTCATCAGTCAGGCACTGATAGAAAAGCTGTCCAGCGAAGCCCTTAACCGCTAATCCAATCTTTTTTAATCGGGTTTGATAACGATCAGGCCTCAGGAATTTATGACTATGAAAAATCCGTTTATCACACTACTCACAGCGTTAATCATTCTTTTCAGCGCTTACGTTTACGCGGTTGATGATCACTCACATGATCATCAACATGAAGAAAGAGACAGCCATAAAAAACACATAATTTAGGTGACTCACCAGTATACGGATCAAAAAGGAAAAACAATGAATAAATATTTA
The DNA here is from genome assembly GCF_963975605.1 of uncultured Zhongshania sp. Taxonomy (NCBI): domain Bacteria; kingdom Pseudomonadati; phylum Pseudomonadota; class Gammaproteobacteria; order Cellvibrionales; family Spongiibacteraceae; genus Zhongshania; species uncultured Zhongshania sp. The sequence continues at coordinate 20,524 of NZ_CAXBHN010000019.1, forward strand.
CTCTCACTACTTTTATTGCTAGGCGTTTTAGCGCCTATTCAAACCACTCTGGCGGATGATGACCATGACGAAGAAGAGTATGAAGAAATCAGTCGAATTAAAGACGAGTTATCTACAAAGGTTGGCATCGTTACCGAAAAAGCAACAGCCGGGACAATCAGTCAAACCGTCACAGTCTACGGGAGGGTGGCACAAGCGCCTGAGAACAGTCACGAAATTTATGCGCGCTTCCCCGGCGTCGTCAAATCAATCAACGTTACAATCGGCGATAGCGTTAAAAAAGGTGATCGCATCGCGACCATAGAGTCGAACGAAAGCTTAAAAAGCTATCCAATACTCGCTCCGATATCCGGGGTTATTGTGCAACGCCACGCGAACCCCGGTGAACCAACACAGGAAAGGCGATTATTGACGATTACCAACCTGGATACGGTGTGGGTAGAGTTCCGTATTTACCCGGGAAAACAGGCAAAAGTGAGCGCCGGACAGCCTGTTTCTATCACCATCAACGATAAGACGATTCTTTCCGATGTAGCCCACCTGATACCGGCTGAAGGTAAACCTTATGTGCTTGCGCGCGTCAAGATTGATAACGATGAATTAAGGCTTTCTCCAGGTCTGCTTGCCAAAGGGAAAATACATACCAATGAATTTGACGTTTCTTTAGTGGTGACGAAAGACGCCGTGCAAGGATTGGGAGAACGGTTAGGCGTGTTTGTTAAAGAAGGTGAAGCCTATGAGTTTGCACCTTTGGTTCTAGGGAAATCCGATGACCATTTTATTGAGGTCGTTTCTGGACTAGAGCTGGGCGCTGAATATGTTTCAGAAAATAGCTACTTAATCAAAGCGGATATTTTGAAATCCGAAGCTGAAGACGACGACTAGGGGTGCATCATGATTGAATCAATTTTGCGTCTCGCCATAGAGAGGCGTTTTCTATTTTTGAGTTTTATTTTAGTGATTGTCAGTATTGGCGTATGGAGTTATCAAAAACTTCCCATCGATGCGGTACCGGATATCACCAATGTACAGGTGCAGATTAATACCTCGGCACCGGGCTATTCGCCTCTGGAATCGGAACAACGGATCACCTATCCGGTTGAGACGGCTCTCGCCGGCTTGCCCAAGCTTTCGCACACCCGTTCTTTATCTCGCTATGGCTTATCTCAAGTCACCGTTGTGTTTGAAGAAGGCACCGATATTTATTTCGCCAGAAACCTGATTAATGCGCGGCTTGGTGCGATTAAAAGTGTGTTGCCTGCCGGGCTGGAGCCAGAGATGGGTCCCATATCGACCGGTCTTGGCGAGATATTTATGTATACAGTACAGGCTGATTCATCTGCGCGCATGAGTAACGGTGAACCGTATACAGCAACGGCCCTACGTGAAATTCAGGACTGGATCATTAAACCGCAATTAGCGCAAGTGAAAGGCGTGATCGAGGTTAACAGTATCGGCGGGTACAACAAGCAATACCATGTGATGCCGAACCCGGAAAAGCTTTTATACCATCAGGTCAGTCTCGACGATGTCGCCGATGCGTTGCGGTCAAATAACGATAACCGAGGTGCTGGCTACATCGAAGCCAATGGTCAACAGCTATTAGTGCGTTCTCAAGGTCAATTAGCCACGATTGAGGAGATTCGTCAGGTCATCATCAAACAAAACGATGGTGTGCCTGTGAAAATAGAGGATGTAGCAGAAGTTGCGATAGGCAAGGAACTCCGTACCGGTGCAGCGACACGAAATGGTGTGGAGACCGTACTCGGGACAACCATGATGTTGATTGGCGAAAATTCTCGTACAGTTGCTCGTGATGTCGCGCTTAAACTGGTCGATATTCAAGCCTCGCTGCCAGAAGGCGTTATTGCGGAAGCTGTATACGATCGCACAAGCCTGGTTGATAAAGCCGTTACGACTGTAAGCAAAAATTTATTGGAAGGCGCCTTACTCGTTATTGTTGTGTTATTTGTATTACTGGGGAATATACGTGCTGCACTTATCACCGCAGCAGTGATTCCTTTGGCGATGCTGATGACGATAACCGGCATGGTAAAAATGGGCGTGTCCGCCAACTTAATGAGCTTGGGAGCTCTCGATTTTGGGTTGATTGTCGATGGTGCCGTAATCATTGTTGAAAATTGTATTCGTCGCTTGGGTGAAGCACAGCATCAGAGTGGACGGCAGGAACTTCGTGAACGACTGAATACGGTATTTGACGCAACATCCGAAGTGATACGCCCAAGCTTGTTTGGTGTGGCCATCATTACAATCGTCTACATCCCGATTTTTAGCTTGACTGGCGTTGAGGGAAAAATGTTCCACCCAATGGCCGCAACTGTCGTTATGGCGCTAATTTCTGCCATGATATTGTCGTTAACGCTGATTCCAGCAGCCATTGCGGTGATTATGAATGGAAAAATCTCTGAAAAAGAAAGCATCGTCATCAGCGCAGCCAAATCTGTTTATCGTCCTTTACTACTTGCCACACTCAAATTTCGCTGGGTGGTCGTATCAGGTGCAGCTCTACTTGTGGCGTTCAGCCTTTGGCTGGCAACCACTCTAGGGTCAGAATTTGTGCCGCAGTTAAACGAAGGTGACATTGCTCTTCAAGCGTTACGCATACCCGGTACAGGCTTGGAGCAATCCGTCGAAATGCAGGAGGTTCTGGAAAAGCGCATTAAAGCGTTTCCGGAGGTCGATAAAGTCTTTGCGCGTATAGGGACACCAGAAGTAGCCACTGATCCTATGCCGCCAAGTATTGCTGATATTTTTGTGATTCTAAAGCCTCGAAGTGTATGGGCAGAACCATCAAAAACAAAGACTGAACTCCTTGAAGAAATAGAAGAAGCACTGTGGCAATTACCCGGCAACAACTATGAATTCACTCAACCCATACAAATGCGTTTTAACGAACTCATTTCGGGTGTCCGAGCAGATCTCGGAATAAAGATTTTTGGTGATGACCTGGACCAACTGACCCTTACCGCAAAAGACATCCTACGGGTTGTAAGCACCGTTGAAGGCGCGGCCGATGTCCGAATGGAGCAAGTGGAGGGATTGCCATCGTTATCAGTAAGCCCTAAACGAGAAACACTCGGTCGCTATGGTTTGAATGTGGTCCAACTACAGGATTGGATTGCTGCTGCAATAGGCGGCGAGTCAGCAGGCGTTTTATACGAAGGGGATCGTCGCTTCGAGCTGATCGTGCGCCTTCCCGAATTGCTAAGGCGGGACATCGAAGGGCTTAAATCTTTGCCTGTTCCCCTTCCCAGCGGCGACTATGTCCCCCTGGAAGAAGTGGCTTCTCTCAGTATTGCACCTTCTCCAGCACAAATTAGTCGTGAAAATGGGAAGCGACGTGTAGTAGTGACGGCAAACGTGCGTGGGCGAGACCTGGGAAGTTTTGTTAGTGAGGTAAAACAGCAAATTCGCGAACAAACAGATATCCCACCGGGTTATTGGCTGGACTATGGCGGCACCTTTGAACAATTGGAGTCTGCCAGTCAGCGTCTGTCCATCGTGGTACCCCTTACCCTGTTGGTGATTCTGGGTATTCTTGTCATGGCCTTTGCCTCACTCAGAGATGCCTTGATCATTTTCAGTGGTGTGCCGCTCGCTCTGACCGGCGGCGTATTGTTTTTATATCTGCGCGATTTGCCGCTATCGATCTCGGCCGGGATTGGCTTTATTGCGCTCTCCGGCGTGGCGGTACTCAACGGCCTTGTGATGCTCGCCTTCATACGCCAGCTATGGCATGAAACTGGGCAGTTGACTGAGTCAATCATAGAAGGCGCGATGATCCGCCTTCGCCCGGTGTTGATGACGGCTTTTGTAGCCAGTCTTGGTTTTGTGCCAATGGCATTGAACACGGGTACCGGTGCGGAAGTTCAGCGACCACTCGCGACCGTGGTTATCGGGGGCATTATTTCTTCAACCATTCTGACGTTGTTGGTGTTACCCGTACTCTATCAGTGGGTCCATCGCCGGGATAAACCTATCAAAAAATAATGGATGAACCCCCGGCTATCGCCGGGGTTCACCTCGCCTGTTGATTTCACTGGTTCAAAGCAGGAGGCACAATGCATCACATTCACACGACAATGACAGTAGTGTAGGATTCACGATCGTCGAGTTTATTGGTGGCATGCTTACAAAATAGCACCGCGATCAGCAAGAGAAGCAATTCATCATTAGTGGCAAGGCGAAAACGGTCGGCTTCATCTTTAGTTGAGATATAAGTCACCTGCTTAATCGAAAAGCAAGTAGCCTAGTTGAAATGTCAAATACTGTGTGCAATTTATTGGATGTTGGGATGTGAGGTCACGCGTGCTTCCCAATACGAATATTCTGCAGGATAAAGTGACTTTGCGGAATTGCCGGCAGCCGATCCATCTCAATTTTTAATACTTGTTCTGGCACGACGTACTCGCACCGATTGACGAAGACATCGACCGCCACTTTCATCTGCTCAATAGCGATCCATTCGCCGGTTTTGGTAGTGGTCCCCCCCGCCTTGAGGAATGAGAGTGAATGGGTTTCCATCCCAACTGCGAAATCGTTCGGGATCAAAGTCGTCGGGGCGATTCCAAATTCGCGCATCATGATTGGTGCCGTACAGGTCCAACAAGACTTTACGACCGGAAGGAAACGGATAACCCTTCCACTCGAATGACTTTTTCACTCTTGCTGCGACAAACGGAAAGAACGGATAGCATCGTCGGACTTCCTGCACGAAACACTGGAAGTCATCCGCCGAGCCCTGTGACAGCTGCTCTCGTAGCTCGGGATGCATGTGCAGGGCGTGGAGACAATGAACGACGTAGGCAGAAACCGCGACAGTTGGGCGCAAAATGTTATTCAATTCGACCGCGGCGATTTTGGAATCGAGCAAATTTCCATCCAGATCACGATGATTGGCAACAAGAAATGCCGCGCTGTCCACCGGCGGTCGATGAATTCGATGGCGGATTTGTTCGACAATTCCGCACAACCAAGCTTCATTGCGTTTGCGTGCGAGCCTTGCCCACCAATGCTTTGGTCCGATATTGGCTGCGTAGTCGAACAGTGCCACGAGTTCGCTGGTTCGTCGGGCGACATCTGAAGGTTCGAGCGGAATGCCGGCCCATTGGCAAACGGCCTCGGTTAGAATCTCTTGTGCTTGCCGGTACACTACGATTCGATCCAACGAAGTCCACTGAAGTAGACGACGATTCCAGATGTCGCTCGCCAACTGAGTCAGACCGCCAATTTTTTCTACTGTCAGTAGTGACATGAACATCATCTTTCGATGTCGATGGACATCACCATCCATCCCTTGCACGCCCCCGCGTCCGAACAGCGTCTTGGAAATTCGCGACGGAGCCACGCCAACGCGCGAAAAAAACGCGGTGTCGTAAAAGACCTTGGCGGCCTCTTCCCCTCGAATACAGGTCATCTTTTGTAGCAGTAGCCGTGTTTCGAAAGCATCCGATGCGTGTCGATTGCACTGATTGGAGATAAAGCGATAAGGATCCCGGCGGAGGGCCAGGGTGCTGTCGAACGATCCAGTGGTGGGAAACGGGTGCATGTCTTGCCTCCAATGTGGCGCCGTAGAACGAGTTTGTCAGGCTGTCTCAAAGAAGATCGCGGGATATGAGCAGCGTGATGTTTCAGTTGGCACTCATGTTATTGGTCAAAAAAAGAAATCGTTTCCTTCCTTGCGTTGTGAGCAGCGGATACGGTGTTTCTATTAGGATCGTCAAAGATTTTCCTTGCCATGCTAGGTTTCACGTTCCTCCTGAACATCCGTGTGGGCATCCCTCAAAATATCGATAGCACCGTAAAGTGCAATCCCAGCGACAGCAATTCCGACGAGCAAGTCAGGCCAATTGGAATCTGTCCAGATAACGATGATTCCTGCCAGAATGACCCCGCCATTGGAGACGAAATCGTTAATGCTGAAGGTCGTTGCAGCGCGGAGATTTACATCTTTGCTTTGCAACTTGTTAAGTAAATGGAGGGATAGGAAATTCACGACCGCTGCTACGGCAGCCATCGTCATCATCAACGCACCGATGGGTTCCGATCCTCCAAAATAGCGACGGATCGCATCCAGCACGACCCCTGCAGCGAAGATCAGCAGCATGATGCCGGAGAAACGCGCCGCACCGCGTTTCCAAGTGCGTGAGCGAGTCAAGGCGAGCAGGCTTAAACCATATACGATGGCGTCGGACGAATTGTCGAGCCCATTGGCTATAAGGGCATTAGAATTTCCGAAATAACCCGTCGTCAGGAATCCCACTGCGATAGCCACATTGAGCCAGAGCACGATCCACAACGTTCTGCGCTTTCCAGTCGAGCCGAGATCGAGATTGACATCACTCATGCTGCGATACCTCTTTAGCATTGATGTTATTAAGAGAAGAGCCTCTCAACATTCGATAGACCACGGGCAATAAAAATAACGATATCATGGGTGCAGTGAGCATTCCACCAACCATAGGCGCTGCAATTCGGCCCATAATTTCCGAACCGGTACCACTGCCTAAAAAGATTGGCATTAGGCCCGCAATAATCACCGTCACCGTCATCATCTTGGGGCGAATCCGCAATACTGCACCTTCCTGAATGGCATCGAGCAAATCCTGCTGGGTTGTTGTACGTGCCTCAATACGCCGCTGCCAGGCCTGCTTCAAGTAAAGCAACATAATCACGCCGAATTCGGCAGACACTCCAGCCAGTGCAATAAACCCGACGGCCGTTGCAACGGATAGCTCGTAGTCCATCAGGTATAACAACCAAATGCCACCGGTTAACGCAAAGGGCAAGGTGCCCATGATTAATAGGGCTTCATCCAAACGGGAAAAGGTCAGGAATAACAGCACCAGAACGATCAGAAGTGTTGCCGGGACTATCCATTGCAAACGAGCATTGGCGCGTTCCATAAATTCAAACTGGCCTGCGTAACTGATACTGGTGCCCGGCAGCAAAGTCACTTGCTGGTTAATAGTCAGCTGTAAATCCTTCACGGTTGAACCCAGGTCGCGGTCGCGCACATCAACGTATACCACGCTGGTGGGACGGGCGTTTTCGCTTTTGAGCATGCTGGGCCCATCGGTGACTTTGATGGCGGCAATTGTACCCAGTGTAATTTGGCTACCTACCGGAGTGATGATCGGCAGATTATGCAGCTTGCCAATGCTGTCACGCCAATCGCGTGGATAACGCAAGTTGATAGGAAATCGCGCACGGCCATCGATGATTTCACCAATGTTGTTACCACCGATCAAACTGCTCACCACCGATTGCGCTTGCGTGATGCTCAGACCATAACGCGCAAGTGCCGCCCGGTCGAACTGGATATCAAGGTAACGCCCACCACCCAAACGTTCGGCAACGGCCGAAGAGACCCCAGGGACGTCCTTCGCAACCTGCGCGATCGTTTGGGCTATCTGGTCGATATCCGCCAGCGATTGACCGGCAACTTTAACGCCGATGGGACTTTTGATCCCGGTGGCCAGCATATCGATACGGTTGCGGATGGGCGGAATCCAGATATTGGACAGCCCCGGTATTTTGACCCGTGCATCCAGTTCAGCCATGAGTTTTTCCGGGGTCACTCCGGCTCGCCATTGGTCGCGCGGCTTGAACTGGATAGTGGTTTCAAACATCTCCAGCGGGGCGGGATCGGTAGCGCTATTGCTGCGACCGGCCTTACCAAATACCCGTTCCACTTCCGGTATGGTTTTAATCAGCCGATCCGTTTGTTGCAGCAAACGGCTGGCCTGTTGGGCACTTAACCCCGGCAAGGCACTGGGCATATAGAGCAAATCGCCTTCATCCAGCGGTGGCAGGAATTCACTGCCCAGCTGGCTCAGTGGCCAAGCGGTGCTCAGTAATACCACCAGCGCAAAACCCAGTGTCGTTTTCGGATGGCGCAATACTCCGGTCAAGAGTGGACGATAACCCCGGATTAGCCAGCGATTGACGGGGTTTTGATGTTCTTCCGGAATCCGGCCGCGAATCCAGTAACCCATGAGCACCGGAATCAGTGTCACCGACAAACCAGCTGCTGCTGCCATCGCGTAAGTTTTGGTGAAGGCGAGTGGGCCAAAGAGCCGACCCTCCTGTGCTTCCAGCGTAAATACCGGAATAAACGAGAGGGTGACAATGAGCAGCGAGAAAAATAGCGCAGGCCCCACCTCGGCAGCCGCCTGGGTCAATACCTGCCAGCGTTTCTCACCGATTAGTTCCTGCTCGGGATGTTGTTGCTGCCATCGCTCCACATGTTTGTGGGCGTTTTCAATCATAACGATGGCTGCATCCACCATCGCCCCTATGGCGATGGCGATACCGCCGAGCGACATGATGTTGGCGTTGATACCTTGATAGCGCATCACCACAAAGGCGATTAATACCCCAAGTGGCAGGGCGACAATCGCTACCAACGCAGAGCGCCAATGCCAGAGGAATAAGGCGCAGACCAGTGCTACCACGAGAAACTCTTCCAGCAGCTTGTGAGTCAGGTTGGACACGGCGCGGTCAATCAACAAGCTGCGGTCATAGGTATCGATGATTTCAACCCCGGCAGGCAAACTGTGTTGAAGTTGCGCGAGTTTTTCCTTCACGGCGGCAATAGTGGCGCGAGCATTTCCGCCCGAGCGCATCACCACAATCCCGCCGGTGACTTCGCCTTCACCATCCAGTTCCGCAATACCCCGGCGCATTTCCGGCCCGAGTTGGATGTGGGCGACATCGGCCAGAGTAACGGGAATGTTATCCATCAACTTTAGCGGTATGGATTTGAAGTCATCCAACGTGCGCAAATACCCGCTGGCGCGGACCATCAGTTCGGCTTCACCCAGTTCAAGAACGCCGCCCCCGGTTTCCTGATTGGCCTGCTGCACAGCGGTAATCACCGCCTCATGGGACAGATTATGGGCTGCAAGCCGAAGCGGGTCGAGCACCACTTGGTATTGCTTGACCATACCGCCGACAGCGGCGACTTCAGCCACATCCGGCAAGGGTGCCAGTTCAAAACGCAAGAACCAATCCTGCAATGCCCGCAATTGCGCAATATCGTGCTGCCCCGATTTATCGACCAATGCGTATTGAAATATCCAGCCAACACCGGTGGCATCCGGCCCTAGTGCCGGTGTGACACTTGCCGGTAACTGCGCCTGCATTTGGCTCAAGAACTCCAGAACGCGGGAGCGCGCCCAGTAAAGATCGGTACCATCCTCAAACAAGACGTACACAAAACTATCGCCGTACATCGAATAACCGCGCACGGTTTTGGCACCGGGTACCGAGAGCATTTTGCTGGCCAAGGGGTAAGTCACCTGATTTTCTACCAGCTCGGGCGCTTGTCCCGGGAAACTGGTACGGATAATGACTTGCACATCCGAGAGGTCGGGCAAGGCATCAATCGGTGTTGTTTTGACCGCCCAAATGCCCCAGCCGGTGAGTAGCAGCGAGGCCAACAGCACTAATACCCGGTGGGCGACAGACCAATGAATCAAATGGCTAATCATGGTCGTGTCCTCCCGCTATTTCCGGCGTGATCCCCAAAAAGGAGGCTTCGGAACCCAACAGGAACTGGCCGCTGACTACTACCTCCTGATCTTCCTCCAAACCTTTGCGGATGAGGGTCTGGTTGCCCATCTCGTGGCCAGTGATAACCTCCACCGGGCGGAATTTGCCACCCGCTTCGGCCAGCATCACCAGTATCCGTTTTCCCGTGCGGATTACCGCCTCCGTGGGCACAAACAATCCGCTTTCATCGGTCCCGGATTGTAGGAGTACACGCCCACTGGTACCGGGTTTCAGGTGTCCTTTGGGGTTGTCGAGCAGGATACGAGCCGTCAATGTGCGGGAGCTGTCATTGAGCGAAGGCAACAGGTACTCCAGTGTGCCGGTCAGTGCCGGATCGCCGGAATTAGCCGAATGGAAAATAGCCTTATCACCTGGATGCAAACCTGTTGTTTGCGCTTCGGGAATGGCGGCATCCAGCCACAGGCTATCCAGATTGTTAATCTTTGCCAGCATAGCGCCACTGGCCAGCGCCATACCGGTTTTCACCTCCAGCATATCCACCACGCCAGCGATAGGTGACGTGATGGTTACCCGTGTCTCCGGCTGGCGGGTTTTTTCCACCTTTGCAATCAGGCTATCGGGCATCCCGAGTAATTGCAGGCGTGCGCGCAAGGTCGCCAACAAATGCGGGTTCTGTCCAATGGGTTGGGAGAGCAGCTCGTTTTGGGCATCCAGCCATTCGGGTATCTGGAATTCGGCAATCGGCTGACCGGCGCTGACGTTATCGCCCACCGCTAACGGCCAGGCTTTTTCCACAAAACCCGCCGCGCGCAATTGCACTACCGCCTGGTTACGCTGGTTAAATTGCAATTGCCCGACTACTTCCAGCTCATTGTGGATCGGTAGGCGCTGCACCTTGGCTTTGCGCATACCAAGGTTTTGCACCAGAGCTGCATCGACGGTAAGCCCCGGTTCTTGAGTTGATGGCGCCGCATATTTGGGTACCAGATCCATATCCATAAAAGGCGATGGACCCGGTTTGTCAAAATGCTGGTCCGGCACCATGGGGTCATACCAATAAAGCACCTTGGGTTCCTGTTTGGCCTCTTCAATAGCATTATTTTGAGGCGACGCTGTTGAGTTGAATTTATGCAGGTGCTGCCAACCAACACCTATCGCAATGCCAAGTACCAACGTGCTTAACCCAACGGCTGCAAGCAGGCGTACAGAGAGATTATTCATTCAGATGATTCCTGAGAGACGATAAAAAACGTCCCGCCTAAACGCCCGGTATCGTTACCGGTTCAAGCGAGGTGTAATCGTATTAACTCAGGAGGCGTTCGGAGGTCGCCAGATACTGGCGGGATTGAAGACAGCAAGGTTCAATGGACGAGTTTTAGTGTGTGCCGACAAGCTTGAAAGAGAGAAAAACGACGCGGGTGTATAGAGATATACCTGCACGGGTGTTTTACAGAGATGACAGGATTTAGCGGTTTCACAGGAATTTATAGCATCACCTTCATCTGCATCAGGGCAGCAAGGCATAGTTTCGCTACCACCGGATTCATCCATTACCATGGTCATTTCTTCAGGGCACGGCGACGCGGACAGCAGAATTTCTGCCGCGACTTGCAGAGGCATCACGAAGCTCAGAAGTAAGATAAAAAACAATGAATAACGGCGCATAGTGTCAGCATAGCTCAATGCAGGCGACAGAAAAATACGTCATCCAGGATTAGGGGGGTAAGCCCTCAAAACTCACTCCCCCCGAGTCTATTGATCGTTGACAGAGATTTTTCCCCGTTTCAACCGCAGGGCATTTCCAATCACCGATGCAGAGCTGAGGCTCATTGCCAGTGCTGCGATCATTGGCGACAACAACCAGCCCGTCCAGGGAAAAAGTATTCCGGCAGCAATTGGAATTCCCAAACCGTTGTACAAGAATGCAAACATCAGGTTTTGTTTCATATTGGCCACGGTGGCTTCCGATAAAAACCGCGCGACCGCAATACCGCGTAAATCGCCTTTCACCAATGTAACTTGTGCGCTGTTCATCGCTACGTCAGTACCGGTGCCCATGGCAATACCCACATCGGCTTTGGCCAGAGCGGGTGCATCATTGATTCCATCGCCCGCCATGGCAACAACCTTGCCCTCGGCTTGCAAGCGTTCAACCAAACGCAATTTATCCTCTGGTTTCACTTCACCGTGGACTTCATCGATACCCAGGCGCGCCGCCACGGCTTTGGCTGTAGTGAGGCCATCGCCCGTCGCCATAATAATGCGTAAACCAGCGGCTTTTAGTGTCGCCAAGGCTTCCGGTGTACTGGCCTTGACGGGGTCAGACACCGCCAACAGACCCGCGAGCTGCCCATCCACTGCCAGGTACATAACACTGGCACCCTCACTGCGTAAGGTTTCGGCTTCGGGCACCAGCGGTGCAACAACGACACCCTGTTGCTCCATTAGCACCGTGTTTCCCAGCGCCAGCTTGCGCCCCGAAACGGTTCCATACACTCCGATGCCAGAACCCGATTCAAATTGTTCGACTTTTTCCAATGCGAGATTGCGCTCGCGCGCCGCGCGGACAATGGCATCGGCCAGCGGATGTTCGCTTCCCTGATCAAGGCTTGCGGCAAGGCGCAACACATCGTCTTCATTAAATCCTTGAGCCGGTACCGCACGATCAAATGCAGGTCGTCCTTCAGTCAAGGTTCCCGTCTTATCGATAATGAGGGTATCTATCTTGCGAAAGTTCTCGATGGCGGCGGCGTCCCGAAACAGCACACCCTGTGTGGCACCACGCCCGGTGGCCACCATGATTGACATAGGTGTCGCCAGTCCTAACGCGCAAGGGCAAGCAATAATCAGTACCGCTACCGCATTAATTAAACCGAATACCCAACGCGGTTCAGGGCCGAACAGTCCCCAGGCAAAAAAGGTCAGCACGGCAATCGCGACTACAGCAACGACAAAATAACCGGCGACGGAATCCGCCATGCGTTGCATCGGTGCTTTGGATCGCTGCGCTTGCGCCACCATCTGAACAATCTGCGCCAACATGGTCGCCGACCCCACGCGCTCAGATTCAATGGTGAGTGCACCATTGGTATTCATTGTCGCTCCAATGACTTTATCACCCGCGCGTTTCATCACCGGCAGCGGCTCGCCGGTCAGCATGGACTCATCCACAGCGCTACTACCTTCCACCACAACACCATCCACCGGTACTTTTTCGCCGGGGCGAACACGCAACTTGTCCCCCACATGAACATGCGCCAGTGGCACATCCTCTTCACTGTTATCATCGCGAATACGTCGGGCTGTTTTTGGTGCTAATCCCAGCAAGGATTTGATCGCCGCTGAGGTCTGTGAGCGCGCTTTTAATTCCAACAGCTGCCCCAGCAGCGTCAATGAAATAATAACGGCTGCTGCCTCGAAATAAACGGAGACTCTTCCCATGGATACGAAGGAATCAGGGAATACGTTAGGAGACAATGTTGCCACTAGACTGTAAACAAACGCAGCGCCTGTACCTAAGCTAATTAAGGTCCACATGTTGGGGCTGCGATTCATGATTGACTGCCAGCCACGCAGAAAAAAAGGTGTTCCAGCCCATAAGACGATGGGTAACGTCAGGAACAGTTCAATCCAGGTTTGGATGGACGCATCAAATAAGTGAAGCTGATGACCAAACATGGCCAGAACAGTTACAACTATTGTCAGCGGCAATGTCCACCAAAAGCGGCGAGTGAAATCACGCAACTCCGGATTTTCGTCTTCATCGAGTTTGGGCAACAGTGGTTCCAGTGCCATTCCACATTTTGGGCAGATCCCGGGATGATCCTGGCGAATCTCCGGGTGCATTGGGCAGGTGTAAACCGCGCCCGGACCGGATATCGCCGGTGCAGGATCAACATGATCGACTTGATCTGGCAGCACCAGATATTTGCCGGGTTCGGCTTTGAACTTTGCCTTGCAGCTCGCGCTACAGAAATAATAGGTTTTGGCCTGATGATCGACGTGATGGACTGATACTGGAGTGACCACCATACCGCAAACCGGATCTTTCAGCGTTCCAAGGTTCGTCGATTGTTCAGTGTGCGAATGCGTGTGTATGTGTTCCATCAGTAAACCTCTTAGCGGTTGATCTACTCAGTAACCTTACCGGTTACTGATATTGCCTGTTTGAGATATATCAAGCCCAGACCCTATTTTTCAGTGTAGCTCAGTGGTGGCTCGTTCAGCCGCCGCGCGCGCCGTCAGGATCTGGTATTGCTCTGGAGTCAGGGTCGGTAATTTCTGGATAAACGCCACCATCGCCCAAATCCGTTGGTCATCATGGGTTGGCCCCCAGGCGGGCATACCACTGGCCTTGATGCCGTGCTTGATGATCCAGAATTGGCGCTGTGTGCTGCCAGTGTCTCCAGCATCGTGGGCATGCTCGTGATCATCCGGTGCCAGAGACAAATTGGGTGGACTGGGATAAAGCCCGATGCTCATATCACTGCTGTTGGTACCCGGTTTGAGATGGCATTGGGCGCACATGTCGTTGTAATCCGGGCCACCGCTCAGCAAAAGTTCCGGGCTGGAAAGATCCGGTACCTGAATATCTGCCGAGGCACGGGATATTGATCGCTCGCGCACCGTTTCCAACAACGAATAAGTGATCCGGTTGTGCGGCACATCGGCACCCATGGGATAAATGCCGGTATAGATAAATGCAGCTCCCGCCAGAAGTGCGGCTGTGCTCATCAGTAATAACCATTTGACCAGTTTCATAGCCTATTCTCCTCAATATACAGAGAGGCGATTAATGCCGCCCCCCTGCAAAACAGCCTTAGTGGGAACCATGACCTTCATGGCTTTCACTGGAGCTGACCTTTTGGTCGTCCATTCCTTTCATATCACCATGATCCATCCCCTGATGTTGCTCACCTTCTTTTTTCTCGGCCGGTGCAGCACTGCATTTTTTCATCAGAGCTTGCATCACCGGATCATTCATATCCATCTTGGAGTGATCCATTTTTTTCATCGCGTCACAATCGGGTGTTTCCGCTGTTTTGGCATGCTCTGCGGGATCATGGGCAAAACTCGGAGCTACCATCAGTACACTGGATAAGATCAAAGCAGAGTTAAGTAAAAACGTTTTCATCGTATATTCCTCAGTAATTAATATTGGTTAACACTGGAATTAAAACCAGGCGCGAACACCGGCGACCCATTGGGTATCGCTGGTAGACTCGCCATGTTCACGCACAAAATCGGCGGTATTGCCGAAGCTTTTCGTCCAATTCACGCCGATATAGGGTGCAAACTCGCGGCGAATTTCATAACGCAGCCGCAGGCCAGCTTGGGCATCGGATAACCCTGAACCCGTCAGGCGATGCATATCGTTTTGGCCATAAAAGTTCACCGATGCTTCAGGTGATAAAACCACTTTTTGGGTAAGCATCCATTCGTATTCCGCCGATAGACGCGCGGCGGTATCGCCTGAATCGCCGATAAACAACGCCGCATCGATTTCAAAGTAATACGGCGCTAATCCCTGGATACCGATCACACCCCATTCACGCTCCGGTGTGGGTTTCAGGTCTTGCCGCACGCCTACCTGGATATCCCAGAACGGGGCGATGGCACGGCTGTACAGCGCTTGGATCTCGGCTTCCTCCGTTTCACCATCCACACGCTCCACATCGGTTTTGATCCAGAGTTTATGCAGGTCTTTACCAATCCAGCCCTGGGCTTCGAGCACATACGGGTCGGCCTCGTCATCGCCATCGCGCCACTCGAATTGGTCAATCATCACCCGCGTCAGCAAGGGGTCATCACCCTCATGGGCAATCGCGGGCAGACTGGATAACGCGGTCGCCAGTGTCAGAGTCAGTTTTTTAGATAGGTTTTTCATTGGCGTTTCTCCTAAACAACCCTGACTTCACGCATCATGCCGGGCATGTGGTAAAGCAAATGGCAGTGATAGGCCCAGCGGCCCTTGGCATCGGCAGTCACGAGGTAACTGATGCGCGAGCCGGGCTGGACAATGATGGTGTGCTTGCGAGGGATGTAATTGGGATCACCGGTTTCCAATTCGCTCCACATACCGTGTAAATGGATGGGGTGCGTCATCATGGTGTCATTGACCAGGATGATGCGCACACGCTCGCCAAAGCTCAGTTCCAGCGGCTTGGCGTCGGCAAAATTGAGGCCATTGATCGACCACATGTAGCGGCGCATATTACCGGTCAGATGTAGCTCAATTTCCCGTGAGGGCTCACGTTTGTCGTAGGTGGGATGCAGGCCGCGAATATCCGCGTAGGTCAATACGCGGCGACCGTATAGCTTCATGTGGTCACGCAGGCCAATACCCGGATCGGTCAAACCGCTTTGCGGGGCATCGGAATGGCTATCCACATGGGGGCCGAATTCCGTATCGACATGATTGATCTTGGCGAGTGGATCGAAGTTGCTACCAAAACCCGCTTTGGCCAACCGCGATTTGCCGGTGTGCTGGCTGTGATCCATGGTTTTCATTGCCGACATATCGTGCCCGCTATGATCCATCGCGCTCATGTCATGGCCGGAATGATCCATAGCTTCCATTGCTGGCTTTGCCTGTTCACTATGGTCCATACCCGGCATCCCACCCGACATATCATGACCACTATGATCCATACCGGACATATCCATCCCCATTTCGCGGTGACCCAACGTGGGAGCTGGATCCATCGCCGGTATTTCGGCACGCAACGCAATATCCGTCGTCAGGGTGCCACGGGCATACCCGGTACGGTCATTACTTTGGGCAAAGATGGTGTAGGCGCTATCGCCAGCGGGTTCCACTATCACGTCGTAGGTTTCCGCCACCCCGATGCGAAATTCATCGACCACTATCGGCTGGATATTCTGGCCATCAGCGGCAACCACTGTCATTTTCAATCCCGGAATCCGCACATCGAAAATGCCCATCGCCGCGCCGTTAATAAAACGCAGGCGCACTTTCTCGCCGGGTTTGCAAAGTCCCAACCAGCCTTGATCTGGCGTAACACCGTTCATCAGATAGGTGTAGGTATAACCGGTCACATCCGAGATATCGGTTTCGCTCATGCGCATCTGGTTCCACATGGCGCGCTCGTTCCAGGTGGCTGATAACCCCTTGGTTTTGAGGTCACGCACCAGATCGCCGACCGTCCGCTCGCGGAAGTTGTAGTAGTGGCTCATCTTTTTCAAAGTGCCATAAACCTTTTCCGGCGCGGTGTCCGTCCAGTCCGACAGCAGCACAACCATATCCCGGTCATAGGCAACCGGATCAGGATCTTTGGGATCGATGACGATGGCGCCCATTAATCCAGTCTGCTCCTGAAAACCGGAGTGGCTGTGATACCAATAGGTACCGCTTTGCTGGACATCGAACTCGTAAACGAAGGTCTCGCCCGGTTTAATACCGTCGAAACTCATGCCCGGCACCCCATCCATTTCCGAAGGCAGAATGATGCCGTGCCAGTGGATGGAGGTGTCGTGGTCGAGCGTATTGGTCACTTTTAATTTAACTCGCTCACCTTCTTTCCAGCGCAGGATGGGCGCAGGCAAGCCCTGGTTAACGGTGGTGGCGATCCGTTGTTTGCCGGTGAAGTTGACCTTCTGAAAACCAATCGAGAGATCGAACTGGTTTCCCGTCAGAGTTTGCGGGCCATTGGTTGGCCGGGGTGTGTCCGCAAATACCTGACCGGATAATGGCAATACGCTCAGGGCAGCCAAAGAGGAAGCGCCGAGTACAAAGCGACGCCGGGACTGGTCGGGTGGCAACACATCAGGTACCACCGGATAGCGATCCATTGCTGTAATCAATTCCATTGTTGTGCGTATCCCCGCTGTGCGGGTATCGGGAATTTTCATGCCCATTCTCCTTAGAAAGTTTGCGTCAAACTGGTGATGCGAAGGTACACCTCACTGCTGCCATCGCTTTTAAGCAAGAGCACATCGTAGGGTGTGAATCGTTCGCCCATCTCCATGCCTGGGCTACCTACCGGCATACCAGGAACGGCCAAGCCTATGGCCCCTTGAGGCTTTTCGGCGAGGAAACGGGTAATGAGCTGCGCTGGAATATGTCCCTCAAATACATACCCCTCAGGGGAGACAGCGGTATGGCAGGACTGGTATTGGGGACTGATCTGGTAGCGGTTTTTGATCACATTCAGATCATCGGGATGATGGATAGTGGATTTCAACCCATGGGATTGCAGGTGGGAAATCCATTCTTCACAACAGCCGCAAGTCGGGCTTTTGTATACCGCTAACTGAACGGGTTTATCGGCAGCCGCAGCTGGCGATGGGATGGATGAGGCGTATGCGGTGTGGCTTATCAATAAAAACGAAATCGCCAAGCTACCGATAGCGCCCATAAAATGTTGGGAAACCATAAAAGCTCCAAAACAACGCGAGGTTGTTTAAACCATCAACAGAGGGAGCTACTTTCGCTCCCGCGAATACAATTTGTTGACTGATACGCCAAATTACAGGCGTAACTGTCCTGTATCAGCAGGAAATGGGGGGACGATAGAGGGAGGAAACGGGCGAGCTGGGGATGTGCTGGTAATACCAATTGGTATTCACTGAAGAATCCGATAATACGGCAAAAGCCAGGCTATAACCCAATGCGGGCGCTGAACAGCTACTGGAGGAGCAATGCCCCATGGTTTTGCAGCAGTCGTGGGTGGTTTTCATATCCATCGTTTTGTCTTGAGTATCCATGTGGCTCATATCGTGATGCATACCCATCATTGAATGATCCATGGACGCCATGTCATGGGTTACAGGCGCAACATCCATGAACTGGCATGGCATAGCCACGACTGCTAACGATTGGCCCAGGAAGACCAAGGTGAGCAGCGCGATTAACCACACAGAACGGCGATGTTTAATGACCATAGGAATGAACATATCGAAAAAACGTCATAGTAGCATAATCCAAGACGTTGATTAGCGTCCACCTTAATAACAGCTGCTAGCGATTCATCAGTAATGGTTTTGCGGACAGGGCTCACTCCTTTAGAGCTGCTCAGTTGCGCTGGCCTGTACCAGTTTTTGCCCAATTTTGATGAAAATACGGCTTAACATTAGATAACCTACCATTATTGAATGCTAGCAATTGAAATGTTTGTACGTTGATGCAATTCGTAATAGTATGTATATACATGGTATGTAATACAGTACGAAATACATCGAGAGGCGAATTATGGCAAGAGGCGGCATCAACAAGGCGTTGGTATCCACAGCGCACAAAACCCTCATCAGCCGGGGCGAAAACCCTTCCATCGATGCGATCCGTGTAGAGCTTGGCAATACCGGCTCCAGGTCGACTATCCATCGATATCTACGCGAAATTGAAGAGGAGGCTTCGGCTCGCCTGGATGACGAGACTTTGATTAGTCAGCCGATAAAGGAGCTCGTCGGGCGCCTGGCGTCAGTACTGAAGCAGGAAGCACAATCCAAAATTGATGAAAGTCATACCAAGCATCAGGATCACGTGCAGTCACTTACACACCGAATTCAAGCACTCGAAGCTTCTCTCACCAATGTCAATAAAGCGCTCGCAGAAAATGCACATGAGTTACAGAACGCACTAGCGGATCTTGAGAAAAGCAAGGCTTCAGAAGGCGCGCTGAAGGTAAAAGACGCCAAAGCCATCCAAACCGAAGAAAAACTTCGGGAGCTTTTAGCTGAAAAACAAACCCAAGTCGAATCGCTGGAAGAGAAACATCGCCATAGCCGAGATGCAATGGAGCACTATCGGCAGTCGGTAAAAGAGCAGCGAGACCAGGATCAACGAAAGCATGAGCAACAAGTACAGCAATTTCAGGCCGAAATGCGCGTTCTGAATCAAACTCTTTCGGTTAAGCAGTCCGAGATTACGCAGTTAAACAAAGACAATGGGCGACTGTCGGCCGAGCTTGGTGCCGTGCAGAAAACAGCTGCAAAACTGGAAGCCGAGCAGCACAAACTGACAATGCACTTGGATTCCAAAACGGGAGAAGCTGACTCACTTAAAACTCAACTCTCCGGGCTCACGGCTCAAGTGGAGCAGTTCAATAAACTTAAGAAACTGAATGAAGAGCTGCAAGCTTGGAAGGCGGAAGCGTCGGTATCGATTGGCAAGCTGGAAGCAGAAATTTCAATCAAGACGGACATGATGGATCGTTTGTTGGAGGAGAAAGCGATATCGAGGTTGTAACTGAATGATCGACAATCCAGTGGGACGGTACTTCCACCGGCGGAGTAAGTACCGGCAATAACACTTCATCGAGGGCTAAACATGACATCAAGTTTCACTAGGAAAATTGCCCTATACGAAACCGCTGAGATTGTAAAAGCTCGGGAAGCAAGGTTCCATCGGGATTCCCAGAACGAGTTTAAACATCTGGAGCGAGCGCATATTCTCGGACAGGAGTCTACGTATTGGCATACCAGAGTCCACTTCCTGATGTTGCTATACGCCCTGAGAAATCAAAAGTCACGGGAAGTTCTTGGGCAGATTTTTAGGCTGATAGGGGCCGCTACGAAGACAGTCTTTGGATTAGTTCCACGGGGAAACACCGGTGGGGCCAATGTTAGCCCCTTTAAAGAAATGCCAATTCCTGCTGACTTAGCAGTTTTGATCGAGAAAGCTAAATCCGCCTCCTAAAGCCTAAATACGGCGGTCCGTTTGAAAAAACCTAACACCTTACGAAACATGTGAAGGCTTCGCTCAGGCAAAAACTCATGCTCATTGGCGGTAGCGATGGGAATGAATTGGTATCGGAAAATTAGCGGTTTTACCCAAAGCTAACCCATATTTAATGACCACGGATAACAGGCCGTAATTTTCTATAACTTTAAGAAATTCAGTGGATTACGGCTAAAGTGGCTAAATTTGTCCGCTTTACCGGCCGGACCTCATCTAGAGCAAGTGTCAAAAACAATAATGACACGTTTTATGACGCTTGACCCTCCCATGATGGGAGGCATTACCCTCCATATCATTGGGTCAAACTTGGCTTATGGAGTACAAAATGTCAGTACAAGATACGGAATTGACGGAAATAGAGCTCCCCATATTGGGTATGAGCTGCGCTTCATGCGTGGGACGGGTTGAAAAGTCGCTTAAGGCGACGGATGGTGTTGTTTCAGTGCAGGTGAATCTTGCAACGGAATCTGCGTATGTCTCAGCGAATAAAGATGTTTCGCTGCAGACTTTATGCACGACGGTAAAAAATGCAGGTTACTCGGTAGCTACCGAGGAATTTCAAATTCGTATAAGTGGTATGAGCTGCGCGTCTTGCGTCGGGCGAGTGGAAAAATCAATATATAAAATGACTGGTGTCGTGAATGCGAGTGTTAACTTAGCGACAGAATCCGCTTATGTGCAGGTCCTACAAGGCCGCGTTACGATGTCAGACCTTGTTTCAGCCGTCGCCGAATCCGGCTATACGGCGACAGCCACTGAAATACCAGGTAACGAAAGCAATAACGGGATTAATAATCGGAGTCAAAACTCAGAAACCGGGCAGAACAAAGAACCCCGCCATTTATTGATTGCAGCCTGCTTATCTGCGCCCCTGGTTTTAGGAATGCTGGCAAGCAGCGTGGGCTTCGATTTTATGCCTCCGCCTTGGTTGCAATTTTTGATTGCCACACCAATCCAGTTTTGGCTTGGTGCCCGCTTCTATCGCGCGGCATGGTTTGCACTAAAGGCACGCACTGGGAATATGGATTTGCTAGTTGCCATCGGTACGAGTGCAAGCTACGGCCTGAGTGTATTCGAATTGTTCAAACAGTATGTGATTCAACCGAGTCACACGATGGGGCACTATTATTTTGAAGCCTCAGCTGTAGTCATCACCTTAATACTTCTTGGTAAATGGCTGGAACGGCGCGCTAAACAACAAACCACCGAAGCGATAAAAGCATTGCAGTCCCTGCGCCCCAACACCGCGCGACTTCGTCAAAATGAGGTTGATACCGACACGCCGATAGAGCAAATACGTGTCGGTGATATTGTCGTTGTAAAACCTGGTGAAAGTGTTCCCGTCGATGGCTCGATAGTGGAAGGCAGTGGCTATCTAGACGAGTCGATGATTACCGGCGAGAGTATGCCAGTGCATAAATCCCAAGGTGATTCCGTGGCTGGTGGCGTCATCAATACCGATGCATTACTCCTCATTGAAACGACGTCGATAGGCGCAGAAACAACGCTTTCACGCATTATTCGCTTAGTAGAGAGCGCGCAAGCTGCGAAAGCACCCATTCAAAGCCTCGTAGATAAAGTGAGTATGGTCTTTGTGCCGGTAGTAATAGCCATCGCCATTGCCACCTTAGTGGGCTGGTTTTTGTATAACGGTGATATTCAAAGTGCCATCATCAATTCAGTGGCGGTGTTGGTTATCGCCTGCCCCTGCGCACTAGGTCTCGCGACACCGGCAGCGATTATGACCGGTACTGGGGTTGCCGCCAAACATGGCATTCTCATTAAAGACGCACAAGCCTTGGAGTATGCCCATAACGTCAACACAGTGGTGTTCGATAAAACTGGCACGCTGACTGTCGGCAAGCCCAGCTTACGAGAGTACATTGCCTGCGACGGCGATACTGACAAACTGCTAAGCATCGCTGCCTCAATCCAAAAAGGCAGTGATCACCCATTGGCCCAGGCGATTCTTAACGAGGCTGACGACAAAACGCTTTCTATTGCAGCCGCAAAGGAATCGAAAGCCCTTGCCGGACGTGGAGTATCGGCCACTGTGAACGGTAAGTTATTTTTACTCGGCAATACTCGCCTAATGCAAGAATCCAAAGTGTCTTTGACTGACTTAGAGGCGAAAGCCAAGGAATTGGAGAATGAAGGCAGTACCATATCGTGGCTTGCAGAAGGTGGCGACACACCTAGCTTGATCGGTTTGCTTGCGTTCGGTGATGAAATAAAGCCCTCTGCGAAGTTAGCGATTGAACGCCTTAACAATAAGGGTATAAAAACGGTGATGATCACTGGTGATAATGAAGGTAGCGCCCGCGCGGTTGCCGCAAAACTAGGTTTGCAAGACTATATTGCCAACGTTCTGCCAGAGGGCAAAGCCGATGCCATTCGGGAATTGCGTAACGCAAACAATATTGTTGCCATGGTGGGCGACGGTATCAATGACGCCCCTGCTTTAGCCGCCGCCGATGTTGGCATCGCCATGGCGACGGGAACTGATGTTGCCATGCACACGGCAGGGATAACGCTAATGCGCGGCGACCCAGCTCTCATTGCAGACGCGATAGATATTTCAAAACGAAGTTATCAAAAAATTCGCCAAAATTTATTCTGGGCATTTATCTATAATTTGTTAGGAATTCCCTTAGCGGCAAGTGGATTACTCAGCCCAGTCATTGCAGGCGCAGCCATGGCGTTTAGTAGCGTAAGTGTCATTAGCAATGCACTATTGTTAAAACGTTGGAAACCGAAGGCTTGAGGTAGGTCAAATACTGTACGGTTGTGATGGAATAAGGTACACAGAGGTAAATTTACTATGAATATTGGCGACGCAGCGAGGGCCAGCGGCATATCTGTAAAAATGATTCGTCATTATGAATCGCTTGGCCTAATTAAAGAGGCCGAGCGCACAGCGTCTGGGTATCGGGTTTATTCACAGAGCGACATACATAGCCTGAGTTTTATAAAAAGCGCTCGATCTTTGGGTTTCTCTCTTGCGCAAATAGAACAGTTGCTATCTCTTTGGGCCGATCGTGATCGAGCCAGCGCCGATGTTAAAGCGCTGGCAACAGAACATATTGAAGAATTAGATGTTAAAATACGGGAATTGACTGCAATGCGAGATTTACTGGCTGAATTAGCCTCCACTTGCCACGGCGACAAACGCGCCGATTGCCCTATTCTTTCTGGACTAGAACGCGATGGCCAATGTACTGGGCATAAAGAAAAATTGCCATGAGCAGATACAGTAGTAAAAAAGTCGCGTTTTGGATTTTGCTGATATTTTTCAGCAAAGTGGCATTTGCTATCGTTCAGCCTTTGTCAGCAATATCGTCAGAGACACCTTTTGCACACCAACATATTGGCCAACAAGAGCACAACCCAAGGTTGTCGATGAACAGTCATTGCAAACATAATCAAGACAGTGACATGTCCTTACATGAGCGGAATCACAATTCACATTGCGATGTGAAATGCGATTGCTGTATCGGGCACTGCACCGCCCCTGCACTTTTTATCAGCCCATTAACTTATTCCGAAAAGTTTCTCCAACACGCCGGCGATCAGCTGCCCACCTCACAAACAATATCACCCTCCTCCTACTTGTTCAGACCGCCAATTCTAGGCTAACACAGCATTATTGCGCCCGTAATTTGGGTATTGCAAAAACTGCATTCGCTTTGGAGCGTTTAGCGAGCACATCAGAGGCTCGTCATCAGCTGCTTTCGTCAACAGCCTTGCTAGGAATTAGTATGAAAACGACACACTACGGCCTTTCTCGCCGCCGCTTTGTTAAGGGTGCCGCTGGCGCAAGTGCCTTAATTGGAATTGGTGCTGCGCCATTTACGATTGGCGCAGAGAATGCGCCGAAAATGAAATCACCTGAGGTGATACGAGGACGTCACTTCGAACTTAATATTGGCTATCAGCCGGTTAACTTCACTGGCGTCAACCGCATTGCCACCGCGATAAACGGCAGTGTGCCCGGTCCAATATTGCGCTGGACAGAGGGCGAACATATTACCCTTAGAGTACATAATCACCTTCATCACGATAGCTCCCTCCACTGGCACGGGATGATACTGCCCTCGGGTATGGATGGCGTGCCGGGAATGAGCTTTGCCGGAATAAAGCCCGGAAGTTATTTCGACTATGCCTTTCAAGTCCAGCAGAACGGGACATATTGGTATCACAGTCACTCCGGATTTCAGGAGCAAACGGGCGTCTACGGCGCTATTGTTATCGAACCAGCAAACCCAGATCCGGTAAGCTATGACCGAGATTATGTTGTACAACTTTCGGACTGGTCTGACCAGCGACCTGAAGACATCTACTCTACCCTTAAACAGCGCGGCGATTATTACAACTTTAAACAGGCTACCGTCAGTGACCTGTGGCAAGACATAAAAAATAAAGGCTTGGCACAAAGCTGGGCGGACCGCCGCATGTGGAATGAGATGCGCATGAGTCGCTCCGACATCGCAGATGTCACCGGGTATACCTATACCTATCTTATGAACGGGAATACGCCTGAGCAAGGCTGGCAGGGGCTATTTAAACGGGGCGAAAAAGTCAGGCTGCGATTTATAAATAGCGCCGCGATGACCATTTTTGATGTGCGTATTCCTGGGCTAAAAATGACCGTTGTCGCCGCAGATGGTCAGTATGTTGACCCAATTAGTGTCGATGACTTTCGTATTGGCGTTGCCGAAACCTATGACGTTGTCGTTGAGCCGAGTGATGACAGTGCCTATTGCGTATTTGCACAAAGCATTGATCGCAGCGGTTACTGTCGTGGCACCTTAACTCCGAATCCAGAGTGGCAAGCCGAAGTACCAGCCATGGACTATTCTCCGCTGCTCGCTCATCGAGATATGGGAATGTCTATGGCTGGGCACGACATGGGCGCGATGAAGGGTATGGATCATAGCGGTCACGATATGTCCGCTATGAATATGGGGCAACGTAGCAACATGCAACATGCTCTGCATAAAATGCCTACCGAAAAACCCGCCCCTGCGGGTATGGGAAGCCAGCGCGATATCGCACACGTTAAGACCGAATTTGGCCCGCAAGTAGATATGCGCTCAGCGTCACCAATGAATGGCTTAAACGACCCCGGTATCGGCTTGCGAGATCATCAAGAGCGTTACGGACGCCGAGTATTGCGGTATTCAGATTTACGCAATTTATACAAAACGGAAGACCGGCGAGACCCAGAGCGAGAAATTCAACTTCATCTCACCGGCAATATGGAACGCTATATGTGGTCGATGGACGGCATACCCTTTGCCGACGCGGAGCCCCTGCAATTTAAATACGGAGAAAGGCTGCGAATCGTATTGGTGAACGATTCAATGATGACGCATCCCATACATATGCACGGCGTATGGAGCGAGTTAGAAACCGGTGACCCGATGCACATTCCCAAAAAACACACGATTCTGGTTCAGCCCGGTTCGAAAATAAGTTATTTAGTTAGCGCTGATGCAGTCGGCCGTTGGGCCTACCATTGCCACCTGCTCTACCACATGCCCGGAATGATGCGAGAAGTACATATTAGTGAACAAGGGGGCCAGTCATGAAACACGGTTTCTTAACATTCGGATTTGCTTGTGTACTTTCGAGTATGGCATCCAAGACATGGAGCCATTCAGACGCCGATCCTATTGTTAGCATGGTGTCGTTCACACAATTAGAACAAAGTAAGACCGGCGATGAATCAGCTGCGGTTTGGAATGCTGACGCCTGGATCGGCAAGGATTATGACAAGCTTTGGCTTAAAACTAATGGCGAATACGCACACGGACAGCGACAGGACAGCAGCATTGAAGTCTTGTATAGCCGAGCCGTTGCGACATACTGGGATATTCAAACAGGTTGGCGCGGTGATTTTAACGGCACAGAAAATCGTCATTGGTTTGTGGTAGGACTACAAGGGTTAACGCCCTACTTCTTTGAAACCGAACTGACATTTTACGTGGGTGAACACGGCCAAACCGCATTAAAAATCGACACCGAGTACGAACTTTTATTTACCCAAAAACTCATTCTGTCTCCAGAGATTGAAGTGAGCATCCATGGTCGTAACGACCGCCAGACTGGCACCGGTGGAGGTTTGTCTGATATTGAAACTGGCCTAAGATTACGTTATGAATTCACGAGGAAATTTGCACCGTATATCGGCGTCAACTACCACAATGAATACGGTCAAACAGCAGAATTCAGTCGTGATGCTGGGAGAGATACCGAGACGCTGAGCTGGCTTATCGGTCTACGTTTCTGGTTTTAATATTAACCTCGTCCCTAGGTATTGTCTTAGGAACGACGTTGTTATTCATGTTTGCGAACGGTGTTTTCAGGAATGCTCAAAATGATATTCGCGCGATTGTTCGCGTAAAGTTCATTATCTGTGTTCGCAAATATACTGCGTGCCAAAAACACGTTTAGCCCACCGGTATTTAGTAATTCTGGGAGAATACGGTGTCCGACCTTCCCGTTGCTCAATTCGATTGCGACGCGATTGCCGCCAAATAATCGAGAAATCACTCCAGCATACTGTCGATCTTTGTCGACATGTTTAGAATAACTTAGTAGCACTTGCGGACGATGGCCATTTAATTGCGCGCGCCAGATGGTATAAATTCGCTCCAAGATTTTGATAAAACGTTTATTTTTATGGAAACGACCACCGATACATAAGGACAGCTCTGCGTCTAATTGATAAGCCGCCAATAAGGCGGGATAACTTCCCGCGCTGCAGCCCATTGTTCGGTATGTGCCGTACTGGCTTAACTGCTTATGATTATCGAGCCAGCTAATGACATCAGTGACTTTGTCGCCGAGAAACGGAATACCTTGATGGTAACCTTGGTTTCTTGGCTCCGAGAGAATCAATACATCGTAGCTTGCGGAATCGGTATGCTGCAACAATACAGGGTTTAGTATCATCATGCTGCGATCCCCCCTCCCTGGAAAACATATCAAAAGGCCTTTTTCACTTGGCAATCCGGTGCCAATAAATAACACGGCGGTGGGCGCGAGTCGCTGTAATCCGAAGGCCTCCGGCTTTAGTCCGCCGGACTTAGACAATTGCTTCTGCAGCGTGTCTAGCCAGCTGTCGATCGCTACCTGATACCTCTGATTCTGGGTTACCGGGACAAGTTGACCTTGACGATTTCGGCTATTTAAAAGGTCAATATCAAGCGGCGTCAGGCGGTTTTCAAGCGTCGTTAGCGCTCGATTTAAATGGGTGACTGTCAGACAGACACTAACGATGCGGCGAAAAAATCTTACAAAATAGGGTAATTCTTCGGTGATGACATCGTTGTCAGAAGAATGGACTACCTTAGCGATATGTGGCCGTTGTGATTGAAGTGTTAATACCCGCGCGACAAGATTGCCAAGGTAGCGAAATTTAGCATACTCGTTGGGATGAATAACAACATCATAAGCCAGCTCCAAGGCCACTAATAATTCCATGCGCCCGATTGAATCTAAGTCGATTTTTCGCAGCTGAATATCCGTGTTCCCAAGCTCAAACTCGGCTATTTGAGAAGCTCTTAGCGGTTTTTTTGCTTTGGCGCTTAAGGCTTGAATAATAGTTTTACGTATTGAACCAGCTTTTGCGGAAAGCGTCGCAGCGTCTTGGCGAGCGATTTTTCCCGCCGCATTTCTGGGAATCTCGTCGACAATAATGAGTTGTCGCGGCGCCCTTAAACCAAGTCGTTGCTTTAAAAATTTCTCTAAGTCTTTAAGTCTTGGTCTCACTTCTTTTGAAAATACCACAAGGGCAACGGGAATATTACCGTGCACAGCGGAAGGCTTTGAGAAAACAGCTGTGTCTACGATATGTGGAAATTGGCTAATTTCAGACTCAATATCTTGCGGGTAAATATTTATGCTATTGAAGACGAACATATCGTCGGCGCGGCCGCATAAATGAATGCGTGCCTCTTTATCAAGATAGGCGATATCACCCGTGTGAAACCAGCCATCAATTAACCGGCTTGCGGTCAATTCAGGCTTGCCAGAATAGCCTCGGAACATGCCGTCACAACGTATAAGCAACTCCCCCGCCTCGCCGCTAGCAAGTAGCTTTCCGCTTGCGCTGCGCACTTGTGTTTCTATTCCGGGTAACGCTCGCCCAACACTATTATCCGAGCCTGTATCATCTGGCTCAGTAAAGGCGATCGCACCGGTTTCAGTTGTTCCGTAGCCCGCCCGTAAATTTCGAGTAATATTATTTCGCAGCGCTGTTCGAAGTGCTGTTGAGACGTGTGAACCACCGAGTTTTAATTGAATATTAGACAAGGCCTGAATGCCGGGTATTGCCAGTAGCTCTTGGGCTTGAAACGCCGACACGTGCATAACGTTAATCTTAAGAGATTGGCACTGACTGAGCAGCGAGTTATCCAAAACATCGATAAAAACGTTGGTCGCACCCATCGCCAGGCAGTAGAGGCGATGGCGCTTGGCAAAATTGTGTTCCATTGAGGCCAAACAGACGAATCGCGCGTCGCCGGAATCAATGTGACGATGAGCCTGCGCAACAATATCGCTGTCATGATGAACGACCAGTTTTGGTGTACCAGTAGTCCCCGACGTTGAAAACAAAAGCTTGGCTGTCGCGGCGTTGTTTAACCCATCGATATTTGCTTGCGAAATGACAGCGCTTTTCTTATCGACAGTGTAGCTTTCATCAATAACATGACTAACACTGCAGCTCTTATTGATTGCCTGCTGAGTCTCTTCAGATTCGTATGAGGGTATAGTGCAAGACGTTGCACCTATATAGGCAGCGGCAAGGCAGAAAGTGAGATGCTGTGTGTCGTCGGCGCATTTAATTCCGAGCAGCGAATTAGATGATATTCCTGCCTCATTGAATTTTTGGGCCTGAAGCTGCACAAGTGAAGCGAGTCTGGCGTATGACAGCGTAACGTCCGGACTAACAATGGCGTCGTGGTCGGGATGCATTATTGCGTGGTAGAAGAGACGGCCAATTAATGAGTGGTGTTCATTAGATTGAGCGGCTAAGGTCACTTTGTGACCTTAAACAACACGTGTAAGGGTTCATTTATAAGTGGCGAAAAAAATGCTTCGTCCACGGCGATAAGTTCTGGTGTCACGGTTAATTCTTTTATTTCAGGCATGGTGGTAAAGCCCGCCTCCCGCAAACAGTCGAAATAATCACTTAAGGTTTTGTGCACACATTGTACGTGCAAGGGCTCCCCGCTTCGTTTCCAAATTTCCCCTTCAAACTTTTGATCCACGTCAGCAAAATAATTTTTGTCGGTGGAATTAAAGTAAAACGGCGATGATTGCTTGTTGCGCACAAAGGGAAAGAACGGATGGGGTACGCTAAAAATAAATTGCCCCTGCTCTTCCAAGGACTGGTACACCATTGAAAATACGCGCTGCATTTCATCTACCCGAAGGTAGTTAAACAGAAATACCGCTACACATAGATCGAACTTTCGTTCAGGGACGAACTCCAGCACATTAAGCGCTCTGTACTCTATACCCAGTTGATCTTTCGCTTCTTGAATCTGCGCGGCCTCAATCATCTGCGTCGATAAATCCACGCCTAGATAATCACCCGCTCCTCGCCGTTTCAACTCCCTTGCGCAGTAACCCTCTCCACAACCAATATCCAGAATCGAGCGATTATTAAGCTCTCCACATGCATCGAATACAAAGGGCCGAGCAGTAAAGTCAGAGAGGGAGCTGGGTTCTAAACGCAGCCATTTTTGTGCATTGTCGTTATAAACTTGTTTAGTATCCAAGGTCGGACGCCTCTTGAATAGCCGATTGATTTGTTGCGCCAACATACTGCGCACGCTGTAATAGGGCGTCCCAGAATACGGTTCGCAATGATAGCGCGGATTTCACCCCGAACTCTATTTTCGCGCAGGCTTCTTCATCTGTTGCAAGATCGGTGGCTATTAACAACATCTGTGCCGCGTGATCGTCATCGCAGGTGCTATGCAAATCAAAAAAGACCCTTTCTTGCATGGTTAGCGTGCTGCAATTTATAAGGCCTGAAAGTATTTTTTGATAAATTTTAGATACTATCAACTCAGTGCCAATGCCGATCGCGCCAACGCCCACATGCTCATTAGAACTGCAAAGCCTTAAAAACTGCTGGCTCCACAAATTACCGGCGTGCTCGTCGGTTTGCCTGTCACGATATTCGGAATTCACCCCTAAAGCGCATTGAAAACGTGTAAATAACTGCGCATGGGATTGCCCTTCTGCACTAGCTATAATCTCGGGTGGCAGCTCGTCCTCAGCAATATGCCCCTTCTCTTCCGCTAAATTAGAAAGCAGTATTTGCCTGTGCGATGTATCCGATAAGCATGAGATCAAGGCTTTTAAATAGAGAGTAAATTGCGAGCTATATAGACCGTACTGGAATGCGAAATCCTTTAGCGCAATATCAACATTCGGGAAATCGCCCGTCTCTAGTGCCTGTAAATACGGGTGTGACACAGCCGTGGACTCTAATGCTTGATCACCTAATC
The DNA here is from genome assembly GCF_963975605.1 of uncultured Zhongshania sp. Lineage (NCBI taxonomy): Bacteria > Pseudomonadati > Pseudomonadota > Gammaproteobacteria > Cellvibrionales > Spongiibacteraceae > Zhongshania > uncultured Zhongshania sp. The sequence goes on from NZ_CAXBHN010000019.1 coordinate 51,289, forward strand.
GTCTGACGAAAGCTGCCGCTTTGTAGTTTTTATTCATGGTGGCTGTTTCGAGTTTTATGACAAGTTCCCCCAATTGTGTGACAAAAACCTAACAAAATGCAAATGGATAAAGCTCTTTGTATCTACTGATCAAAAATTGCTCAACCTAGTACTTCTTCAACTTGAAAAAGAGGTGTGACTCTGTAGGTTGGGTTGAGCGGTTGCGACAAATTTGTGTGGAACAAATTTGGGCAGCTATGCTGACCGTTAGGCCGAGGCGCGGATGCGCCGAGTCATACCCAATAAACCATGTTCAGGCGTTACACAAAAGTTGAGTTTGATAAACCCCTTCGGGGCGCACTGACGGACGTCCAGCCGGAAGGCACCGCAATGAGTTTGGTAATACCGCGGAATATAGCCGTAGCTTAGGTTCGAAACCAGAAACCCGTGAGTGGCTTATTGGATTGCGGGTTTGGTTTTAAGAATCAATGGAGTCAGAGTTGAATGGCGCTAAGTTAAGCATGTTTAGGCTGCCTGTTGGGAATCAATGATTCTGACCCGAATTGATTCCCTTCCCCATACCACTATCCAAGGCACTAGAGTAACATCAGCACATCTCACTACAGCGGAATACGGAAGCTAAAAGATGAAGAAAATACTACTTGGACTCGCATTTTTACTGTCTGCCCATTCAATCATGGCCGATACACGTGTTGGAGAAACTAGGGGGATGGTCATTGCGGCGAAATCAAACTGCGCCGAGGTACCGGACCATGCCTTGCTGCAAACTCTGTCAGACCAACTCGGAAATTTACCCTACGCTATTATTCCACCGAATCAGCCAGGCATCAGGCTACTGATTACGCTGGCCTGTTCTCACCACAGTAACGCCGGCACGATGATGCTGTACTCAGGTGTAGTAGCATTTGAAGCCTTGGCGCGAGTGACTAAACCGTTTTCAGAGGTTTACTGGGTGCCCGTCTACGACTACACCTTCTACGGTGCGCAGGTTGATGGCGAAATGAACAAACCACTGGTCTCGGGCATACAGAAGTTCATTGACTCAATGACACCGGTTACCCGGCAGGCGTATCAGGGAATGGGTGTGGCATCGCCGATGTAGCATTGAAAAATGGGATGGATCTATTTTTACACTATTTAAAATAAGTCTGTTCCATTTTTAAAAAATACAGGCATGAACATTATCCCAAAACAAAAACTAATATCTACTACAGCCTTAAAGACAATTCTGCGCGCAATAGCTTCTAGGGTTTTCGCACTTTTGCACAAGCCAAACTCTGGTGATAACGCGCTAACCATGCAATGCCGCATTGGCCTCATCTATCCATTCATCGACATTTTTAAATTCGCTTTTATTGCCATGTGTAGCGATCCCCGTTGCCGGCTCTGCAAATAATGGCCCTTTGCGACTTTGTACCGCTAGTGTCCTGCTCGCATCTGCAAGTCGCAAAGCGATTTGCGCGGCTTCATCTTCTAGGGTGTCATGAAGTAGAAATAGAAAGCTATTGTCGTTGTAGCGAAAAACCATGTCACCAGCGCGCAGTTTGCTTTTCAACACTTTAAATTGAGCACTTAGAAAGGCATCTATTTCGTCACCTAAAATTTTTCGCAGGTTTTTTATATTTTTAATTTCGAGCAATAGAATGCTTAGCACCCTTCCTGCTCGGCAAGCTAAATTGAAGTCGTCCGGTAGATAGCCATTCATAAATTTCCGAGAAAACGCCCCGCTTACTGAGTCCAAGCGGTTCTCATTATCTAATGAAACTGCGTTTCGGTTTTGCGCTCGCGATTTCTTAAGATTTTGCAAATTTAATTCTGCTAGAGTTTCATTCGCCTGCTCTAGTAATTCCGATTGACTGGCGCTCTCCGTGAGTTTGATATCGAATAAGGATTCCATTTCGGGGATTTGTTCATGCAGAAACGCGATTAGGTCATCCACTTGTGTTGGCGCCATACTGAGTACGCGCTGTGCCTGTAAATAAAGCTGTTTACGAGCGTCCACCGGTTCGCCAAGAATAATATAGTCGGCGGCAATACCCGATAAACAAACGCAACGTACAAATTGACCGTCGACGTCGCTTTGAGCAAAGGTGGCCGGCCTGTGACTGGTTGCCACCGCGAGAGTTGTTCTGGCAGCTAAACCCCAGTGCTTACACAGCCATGCGCCCGCCTCGGCATGGTCACCTCCGATACGCTCAATCTCGTATTCTCGGACGCGCTGATGAAAGACCTGATCACTGCGCAAATCGGTATAAAAGTCTGGGTATAAGCGATCTATTGCGATCATGCCAATGTCTTGGAGGAGCCCTGCCAGGAATAGCTCCTCCAGGGCGCGCTCTTTCAGCGATCTCCCCAATTCTCGCGCTGCCGCCGCCGCTAATAATGAGCGACGCCACAACAACGGATAGTGCAAGCCGGAGTGAGATTGTTCTTTTAACGAAGAGGTCAAAGAGAAGCTTAGGGCTAAATTGACGGTTGTATCCAAACCCAGCAGAACAATCGCACGGCGCAGCGTCTCTATTTTTTGCTCATTGGCGTACATGGGGGAATTAGCGAACTGCAGTGTTTTTGCCGCCAAGGCTGGGTCGCTGGCAATCAGTACGGACAAGCTTTGAATGTCGACATCACCGGACCGCGCTAATTCGACAATTTTCGTCATAACGCGGGGAATCGATGGCAAGCGAGCAGTATTGTCGGCAAAGGGGCTGAGGTCGATAGCCATTGAGTTTCCTTAGTTTAATTTAAAACTATCTAAACCCGCCGCCCCCTTTCTAGCAATACGGATTAGCCGCGGTCGAACTTCGACATATGCGGATGAATCGCTATTTTTCAAACACGGTGGCAACTTGTCGACTAAACATTACCGCCTGACCATTTGAGTCCCAGATTGTTGCGTAGTTATTGAAATAGCCATTTCCAGCTGCTTGACTACGGTAATCATAAAACCACCAGTCTGACATTTGGTTATTTACCGATTGGTTCGGAAACTCCAAATACCAACTCAGCGAGCTGCCGGCACCAGGGAGTTTAATCATGTTTAAACCTGGCATAGGCGGTACATCAGCGATGGCGATCAGAGCGGGTAAGTCTAAATCCCCCTTCTCTTTGAAACGCAGCCACATCGTAAAATCCGCAGAGTCAGCTTGACTGAATGGCAGACTACCGGAGCATAAGTGCATATCAAAATGCTGTGTGAAGGTGGGTGTTATTCCTTCGATAAAGGGAAATGCGTCAAAGGTCTCTGGCTGGGCGACCTGCGGCATAATGGGGCTGGCTAAGCTTGCCGATGATGCACGGTCCTTTCCAAATGCAGCGCTCACTGTGGCACCTACCTCACCGTTGCAAATGATTTCACCCTGAATATGGGTGACGGAGCCGCCAGCGCGCAATTCACGCAGGACTATACGGTGCTCTCCCGCTGACACGGGACCCACAAACATAACCGCTAAAGAGCGCAAGCGTCTATCGGAAGGGAGCTGATTTAGCATCGCTTTTACGATCAACGCAGCACTCAAACCACCAAACGCCGTTCTGCCCTGTAACCATGTTTCTTCTATATCCACAGTGTATTCATTGTTGTTTTCTGTGGCGCGGACGCCGCTCAGCAGCGTCTTAAAATCCTTCATTCTTTATCCTCTGCAGCGCGAGTCAGTGACTCGCGCATTTCCTAAAAATCAGAAATCGCGGACCTGGATTTATTGCTCAGGCCAGCGGAAATCTGCATATTCCGCTCTAATATCTTTTTTACTGAGTTTCCCTGTGGCGGTATGGGGAAGCGAAGTGACAAATAGGCACTCTTCAGGAATCCACCATTTCGCGACCTTGCCGTCAAACCACGACAGCATTTCTTCTCGGCTGAGGCTTTCACCCTCGTGCAAGATAACCAATAACAGCGGGCGCTCGCTCCAGGTTGGGTGCGGCATACCAACAACGGCAGCTTCGGCCACTTTCGGGTGATTTACGGCGCAATTCTCCAGTTCAATTGAGCTGATCCATTCGCCACCAGATTTAATGACATCTTTCACGCGATCGGTAATTTGCATATAGCCGTATTCGTCAATACTGGCGACATCTCCCGTTTCAAACCAGCCATCGTTATCTAGTGTTTGACCGTCATAGCGATAATATTCGTTTATTATCCACGGCCCGCGAACCTTAACCGCACCGGCACTTTTGCCGTCCCAGGGTAATGATTTGCCATCGGCATCGACAATTTTCATTTCAACCCCAAAAACGGGTCGACCCTGTTTTAAGCGCATTTTGTCGTATTGATCTGCAGGCAAAGCATTAACTGTTGAACTCGCATTACCATTGAAGGTTCCCAGCGGATTCATTTCGGTCATTCCCCAGCCCTGCTGGACGTCAACGCCGTATTTTTGACGGAATTCGTCAAAAATCATAAAGGGACATGCAGCGCCGCCAACGGTAAAGCGGTTGAGACTTTCAACCGAATTGCCCGATTTTTTAAGGTAGTTTAATAGTGCGAGCCACACAGTTGGCACACCCGCTGAGACCGTGACTTTTTCTTCGTTTATTAATTTACAGAGGGTTTCACCACAGCCCATTTTCGGCCCGGGCATCACTAATTTCGCACCTACCATGGGCGCTGAATACACTAAGCCCCAGCCGTTCACATGGAACATTGGTACGATGGGCAGTGCCACATCTTTGATGGACAAGCCAAACACATCTGGGGCGATACTTGCGTAGCAATGCAGCAAGGTAGATCGATGAGTATACAAAACCCCTTTAGGATTGCCGGTTGTGCCCGAGGTATAGCAAAGCGCTGAAGGGGTATTCTCGTCTAACTCCGGCCAATCAAATTCGGCAGGCTGAGCGGCAACTAAGGTTTCGTAACAATGGGCATTATTGAGTTTAGAGTCAGGCATATGAGCTTCATCTGTCATCACCACAAAGCCCTTAACTTCAGGCAGCAGATGCTGCAGTGATTCGAGCAATGGCACCATCGTCAGATCGAGAAATACCCACTTATCTCTGCCGTGATTAACAATATATTCAATTTGCTCGGGGAATAAACGAGGGTTTATGGTGTGACAAATCATGCCGCTACATGAAACCGCGTAGTAAATCTCTAAGTGACGATAATCATTCCAGGCGAAGGTCGCGATCGTATCACCAGGCTCTAAGCCGAGCTCAGCGAGGACATTAGCAAGCTGCCTAACTCTGCCAAAGGCCTCACGGTAGGTGTATCGATGGCAAGGGTTGTCGGCAGTGACCGATACCACCTCCACAGCACCGTTGATTTGCTCCGCGTGCTTCATTAATGAGGTAATAGTCAACTGGGTGTTCATCATCGGTGTCATTATTATGTGTCCTTTTTTATAAAGTAGAATTGCCGTGCAAGTCTTGCGAAGCAAGGCATGTAAGCAGAGAATACATATGACCTCAATCTTATGTGAATGCAGCTAATATTAGCAACAAAAGACATATAAAACCCGTGGTGCATTTAGGAAATGACGACTTTCAGGTTGTTTAATTTATTCCCT
>NZ_CAXBHN010000020.1:0-53936 GCF_963975605.1 uncultured Zhongshania sp.
GGGTCTGGTACAGGCGGAACTGGCGGTACCGGTGGATCAGGTACAGGTGGAACTGGCGGTACCGGTGGATCAGGTACAGGCGGAACCGGTGGAACGGGTGATAACACAGACCCTGCAGTTAATAATGAAGGGAAAGGGCGCTTTACCGGCGATGGATTCACGGGTGACATAAATGGGGATACGTACACTTATACCGATACGGTCACCGTACTAGCTAATAATATCGAGAACACGCAAGTTTATATTGAAGGTAGTGATTCGTCCGCACTAAACAAATGGCGTGTGATTATACCCAAGGCCGTTGGCACGCATAGCTGTGACGAGAGCGGTGATGACACTGTATTGCAGAATATTATGGGTGTTAACGCTGGCGCTGGCTCCAACGACGGCAGCTGTATTATTAAGGTTTTGCAGGCGGGTCCAGTGTATGAGGGCTATTTTACCGGCCAACTTTATGGGCGGGTAGGAACACCGCTCCGATCTGTGACCAATGGCTATTTCTATGCGACGACAGAAGCAGTTGATACTGGTGATGGCGGTGACACGGGTGGTACTGACGGCGGCGTAAGCGGTGATCTAAATAATGCAGTTTATGCTTCGCTAAACGGCCGCAACGGAGCCACCATAAATATTGTTGGAGGTGAATCGTATAATCTCGGATTTGGTGAGGTTCGCCGTGGCTTTGGTTTACGCGGACTAGAGTTTACTCCTGATGAGCGTAATTTTAATTTGACGCCAACCCAAGGTGTTTTTCCTGTTAGATTAAGTGTAAACATTACCGACCCTGTACTTGGAGAACAGGATTGCGGAGAAGGTTTGACGATTGGGGTATTTATGAGCTCGCAAACGGGCTCAGATCGTAGCGGCAACTATGCTGCCAGTAGCTGTAAAATTCGCCTCGATTATGCCAGTGATATCGGCGGCTTACAGGCCGTTATTTTGTCCGCAAAAATGGATCGGGACGCAAGTACCAGCTTTGAAATGATAAATACCCCTTTCCGTATTTATCGCCACGTTGGCACTGCTGGCGCGTTAACGGGCGATTTGCCACTAGAAAAGTTTGGCTCAATAGAAATTGGCGACGGCGGCACGTTCGAGTTGGGTAATAATCAATATTTCCTACTTGAAAATCGTATGGGGCTTGGTGGTACGAGCCCGGATGACGGCACGCCGGCCTTCACTGGTAATGCCTCCGACATCATTTCACTAAAGGCGTCAGCAGCATTGGCCGGCGATAAGAGCTACGACTGCAAAACTACGGGCCCCCAGCTTTCAATCAAGGTGGGCACTTATCAACTGGAAACGGTGTATTCAACGGCCCCGTCTGGTGGTAGTTGCACTATTACGACGGAAGCGCGTGGCGAAAAGTATTATGAGGGCAGCTACAGTGCAACGATGATATCTGTGGATAACGGTTTAGAGGAGGATTTGCGGACACTTTCTGTAACGGGCAAATTTCGCAATTACGCCATCCGTCTAAACCGCCCAGAAGGTGGCGTAGATGATGAAGGCGCACTAACTGCAGAAGAAGTCGGTGTTACTCTGCAAATTAACGATGGCAGCCCGGATTGGCAGACCGGTGATCGCTTCAAATTCCTTGAGGATCAGTTTGACAGAATCTCAACTTTTGAAACCAGCTATGGTATTTCAATGGATCGCGGTGAGCGTATTATTAAGTTCGGCGTAGACGTGCTTAATGCCCCCCGCGAAGTAGGTGTATACGATTGCGCCAGCATTAACCCAAGCGATAATCGCATTGTGAATGTTGCCGTTAATGCTGTCGGCGTGAAGTATGAAACTACAACCTACGATACCGTTTTGAGAAAAACGATATTGACGCCAGGGGCGGCGTGCCAGATTGAAATTATCAGTGATGATGATGGTTTTGTGAACGGCACCTATACGGCAACCGCTGTTGTGGTGGGTGGCGAGCAAATTATGCCGGGCGGTGACAATACCGTTCGTGTATCTGGTACCTTCCGCCGCAAAGTGGAGGCAGCGCAACCCTAGTAGCGATCGGTTTTAAATAAGAATCTACCTTGTAGCCCCCCCAGCCTGTGCTGGGGTTTTTTTATGGATATTGATTGCCTTAGCGTAATACCGCTTCTTGGGTAACGGTGGCAATTAACTCGCCGCTTTGGGTGAAAATTTTACCGGTGGCCAATCCTCGGCCATTTGCCGCCCAGTGGCTTTCGGTGCGGTACAACAGCCATTGATCGACCTTGACTGGCGCGTGAATCCACATGGAATGATTCAGCGACGCCAAAAAGTTAATGCCCGAGTCTCGACCGTGGGAGACCGCGATCGTGCCGGGCATCCAGTAGTCCGACAGAAGCGCTAGTAAAGAATGGTGGTCGCGTTCATCGTTGACCACCTTGGCGGACGGCAAGCGAATCCAGTAGTCGCGAAACGAAGTCTCAGGACTGTCAAAATAGTGTTCCGGCTCCAGCATTCTAAGCTCAAAAATATAGGGTTTGCTGAGTACCGCAACGATGTGCTCTGGCAGGCGATGGGCATTTTGCTTGGCAAACTGCGCAAGGTTTAATAGCGACTCTGGATCGGCGGGATTGCCTAGATCTGCAAACTGGTGGCTTAATCCTGCCTCACCTTTATGGAATGAGCACTGCAGCTCAAATATCACCCGTCCGCGCTGTTCAGCGGTGACACGGCGAGTCGCAAAACTGCGGCTATCGCTGAGACGCTCAACACGGTAATCAATGGGCTCGTCGATAATGCCGCCCCGCATAAAAACCCCGCTAAGGCTGTGGCACTGCCAGTCATCAACCGTGAGCGTTGCGGCGGCGAGCGATTGCCCTAGCGCCTGTCCACCAAAGGTAACACCGGCCATATTGTCTAGATTGTGACGGGCGCGAAAAAGGTCTTTACCAATTTCTTCGAATTGCAGCATTTCGCTGGCGTTTGGAATATATCGGGTACTTGTCGAGATGTTCACCAAGATCGGGCTCGCTACAATGTATTTTGGGCGTAGAGCATATTCAACAACAGTGTTCAGATCAACCTAGCGCGTCCGCCTATACTGCGCTCGCAGATGAGTTGAAATTGATAATTATGTGCTACCTTTAGCATGTCATTTCTAACTCACACATAAGGAACGAGAAAAATACTATGGATATCATTCGTATCATCTTTGCGATTTTATTACCGCCATTGGGCGTGTTTCTACAAGTTGGTTTAGGTAAGCATTTTTGGATAAATATCATTCTAACCCTCTGCGGCTACTTTCCCGGTATCATTCACGCTGTTTATATCATCGCTAAAAAATGATATCGCCAGAGGCAGAACAGCGGCTGCAGCGCAGTCGCAAACTCGCCATCTTATTGGATGGCGCATGGGGAATCCCCAATACACCGTGGCGTTTTGGGATAGATTCCTTACTCGGCTTATTGCCTGTCGCCGGTGATTTTGCAAGCGCGCTTCTCGGTTTAATTATCGTTTGGCAGGCGCATCGACTTAAAGCACCGCGATTTTTAAAATTGAGAATGCTTGGCAATATAGGCCTCGATTTTTTAATTGGTTGCATTCCAATTATTGGCGATATAGCCGACGTTGCCTTCCGGAAAAATATTCGCAATGCAGACCTTCTTGAGGCCTGGCTTAAGAAATAGATTTCTATATGTCGTTAAAAATCTCGTAAATTACTACACGCAGGAGCCACACATTGCTTAATTGTGAAATAGTAGAACCTAAAGGCGCTGTAGACGCCGCCGTTATTTGGTTACACGGGCTCGGTGCCAGTGGCCATGACTTTGTGCCCGTGGTGCCCCACCTCGGTTTGCCAGACAATCACGGCATTCGTTTTGTATTTCCCCACGCCCCGGAAATTCCCATTACCATCAACGGCGGCATGGTTATGCCCGGCTGGTATGACATTCTTGCGATGTCGATAGAGCGCGAGATAGATCTAGTGCAGATAGAATCCTCCGCTGCCGCCGTGCGCGACTTAATTCAGCGCGAGCTAGATGCGGGCATCCCCAGCGAACGTATCGTGCTTGCCGGTTTCAGCCAGGGCGGCGCCGTGGTTTACCACGCCGCACTATCTTACCCAAAGCCGCTGGCGGGCTTACTCACTATGTCGACTTATTTCGCCACCGCGAAAGAAGTAAAACTCAATGAGGCAAACAAAGACCTGCCGATTCATATATTCCACGGCAGCCAAGACCCAATGGTGCAAGAAAGCATGGGTCATACCGCCAATCAAATTCTGCAAAGTATGGGATTTAAACCTAAATATCGTAGCTACTCGATGCAGCACGAAGTCTGCGCAGAAGAGATTTCTGATATCGGGAATAGTCTTAGAGGATGGTTGAGGTTGGGTTAAAAGTTAACAACGTTAGACTGGCTCGATAAAGCTTCTATCCGCGATAGGATGACCAGAGTATTCCGATTGTAGTATTTACGCTGGCTTGAATTATAGGGAGCAAGTAAATCTTACATTTGTATGAGAGTTGGAAGTCAATAGTTTTTGTGACTTAGGTGAATCGTTTGCTTTCAAAAAATGTGTCAATTAGGACGTTTGTAAGCTCGCGCTTATTACTCTGATCTTAAAAAACACTGAGAGTTGTAGAGATAATTATGATCAAAAAAAATTTTATATTTTTGATTTTTGTAGTGCTCCTTTCTGGCTGTAGTGTAGCTAACTACAGATCGTATGATGGATCGCCACTTCCGATAGAGCAGCTTGCCTTCGTTAGTTGCGATGAATACGTTTCTATTACAAAGATAAATGGAATAGAAGTTAAACTGCCACTATTAACTAGTTTGGTGGGAAATAGCACATGTTTCGCAGAGTTAACTCCTGGGCGGCATACGATAGCTTATAAGCTTACTACCGGAGGTGGAGCGGTTTCGATGCATGTAAATGAGAAAGTGATCGAGATCACTGTTGTGGCAGGCGACATATTAAAAATATACCAAAAATATGAAACGTTGAGTTGGAGTAGCTGGGTTGAGAAGCTAGATGGAGAGAAATATGATGCGGAGTTAAAACGTATTATTAGCAACAGAGTTTTACCCAAGAATAATGGTTAGCAATGCGATCAAGTCTCGTGGCATAGTCTTATTCCTGCGTAGATCGTCATACCAGATTTTAAAAGGCCAAAGTCGATCAATATATGTAGTACGTGCAAATCCCCTGTTTTATTTGGCGACGATCGTTAACGAAGAGCGCTAAGTATGTTTCGGTTTCGTAAGAGACGTCCCGTCTAGTAAATAACGTAGGTAATAAATAATGCCGAATCGCGCCATAGATACACCCCAATGGAAAGCCGGTACTAATAAGCAGGCGCCGATCGTTGAGATGTATCCCGATTTTGAGCCGGGCAGTTTTTCCTTTAAGGGGGTGACGCGGCCGGTTTATAAATCGGGTGAAGGGCCTGCGATTATAGTGATTCACGAAATACCGGGAATTTATGACGAGGTGTGGAATTTTGCTCGGCGTTTGAATAAGGAGGGGTTCACGACCTATTTACCCTCTTTGATAGGCTCGCCTGGGATGAGCTATTCGACAAAGAATTTGCTTAAGTCGATGTCTAAGCTTTGTGTCTCTAAGGAGTTTAACCGCTTTGCGTTTCGGGAAGAGGCGCCGATTGCCGATTGGCTCAGAGCTTTAGCGCGAGATGCACACCGCAGTTGTGGCGGGCCGGGGGTGGGGGCTATTGGTATGTGCTTTAGCGGTGGTTTTGCTTTGGCAATGATGGCCGATGAGTCTGTGATTGCGCCGGTCTTATCTCAGCCGTCTATGCCGTTTATGTTAAGTAAAAAACTGCGTCATGATATCGATGTGAATCCTAGCGATATTCCTAAGATTAAGGCGCGAATGGAGCGGGATGATATTTGTCTAATCGGGCTTAGGTTTAGCGGCGATAAAATGGTGCCTGAAAATCGCTTTCGATATTTAACAGAAAATTTTGGCGACAAGTTTATTGGAATTAGTATCGATTCTTCTAAGGGGAATTCACACAATATCAAAGCTAGCGCGCACTCCGTGTTAACCCGCGATTACGTTGACGAGGAAGATCACCCTACCTATCAGGCTTTTCAGCAGGTCTTGGCCTTGTTTAAAAAACAGCTTCTGTTAGTGCACGTTAGCAGTAATTGAGTATTGCGAATACACCTGAGCGCGCCTTAGATACGGCGCGCTAACTTTTCCAGTACGTTGGAGTTAGCACCAAGATAATCGTCATAAATTCTAGCCTGCCAAGTAACATTCCCACACTGAGAATCCATTTACTGCTATCGGGCAAGCTAGAGAAATTGTCTGCGGGACCGATGGTGTCGCCAAGGCCGGGACCGACGTTCATTAAAGCGGTCGCGGCACCGGTGAGGCTGGTCATAAGGTCTAAGCCGCTAAACGCGAGGAGCAAGGTGATGACCACCAGGGATGCCAACATGATGAAGACAAAGGTAACGGCAGATAGCACGATACTGTCGTCTACGCGTCGGCCATTGTAGTACCGCCGGATCATGGCGCGGGGGTGAACGGCGCGCACGATGCTTTCTTGCAGCATCATAAATAATAATTGGAAGCGGAAAATTTTAATGCCGCCACTGGTTGAACCTGAACATCCGCCAATAAACATCGCGAAGAAAAAGGCCGCCACCGCCAGTTCGCCCCACTGCGAATAGTCACCGCTGGCATAGCCGGTGGTGGTGATGACTGAGACTAAATTAAATGTGCTGTAGGTTAAGGCGTGCAAAAGGTCGATGCCGGTTTCTGACATGAGATGGAGGGTAATGATCACACTTATAATTAAAATAGTGAGTAAGAAACCGCGAACTTGTTGGTCGTTAAATATCCGCCAACTGCGCTTAATTAAAAAGTGAACGTAAATAGCAAAGGGCAGTGCGCCGAGGATCATAAAGATAATAGCGACCCAGTGACTGCCAAGGTCGGCGAATTGGGCAAAGGAGCTGTCTGAGGTTGAGTAGCCGCCGGTAGAGATGGTAGTCATGGCGTGATTGACGGCGTGAAAGCTATCCATGCCGGTGAACATATAGGCTAGCGTGCACAGAAACGTGAGCATGATGTACACGTAAATAATCATGGTGACCATGGTGCGTGAGCGCGGTATGGCTTTGTCTGACCAGTCAGAAGATTCCGTTTGGAATAGGCGCATACCGCCTACTTTCAGAAAGGGCAGAATCGCGACGGCCATGCCGATAACCCCGAGACCGCCAACCCACTGCAGGATTGAACGCCATACCAAAATATCGTGTGGCATGCTGTCTAGCCCAGTTAGCACGGTAGAGCCGGTGGTGGTGAGACCAGATACCGACTCAAACACGGCGTCGGTCAATCCGCAGAATCCGGGTATGAGTAAAAACGGCAGGGCGCCTGTTAATGAAATGAGCAGCCAGGAGCTGGTGGTGATTAAAAACATTTGCCGCGGGGTGAGCATATTGATGCGATGTGAGCGCGATAAAATCCAACCGGCAGCAGCGAGACCCACGGTCAGTGCGATGGCGTTGCTAAAGGCCGCGGTGTTGCCCGTGTGATAAATGATGGCCATGAGTAGAGGTACAGTCATCATCAGCCCAAAGACTAGCAGTATAAGGCTGCAGACTTTGAGGACCGGTTTGATGAGTGTGGACTGGGTCATTGTGTGATCGCTGTGTTGGCCTTTGGTGCTGGCGTACTCGCGTAGGCCTAGCTAGCCGATTATTTGATAACGCCAAGTTCCGCAGAACCGGCACCACAGGAAATAATCGATTTAAATGCGGCGTCGAGTTTAATATCTGGCCGAGGTTCTACGCACTCTGGAGGCAGGTGATAGACAAAACCGGATGTTGGGTTTGGGCCGGTGGGTACAAAGACGGTATACCAGCCATTGCTGTGGCGGCTGGTGATAATTGCGGTGGCGCGTGCTGGGCTATCCACGCCGTACAGTTGCACAACGGCCGCCTCACCTTTGGTGAACGGCGAATTGCTATTGGCGCCAAACATTTGCTGAATGATGTCGCGAATAAGGCGATAGCCGGGGGCAAAGCGCGCTAGATGAGCATCGACAAAATTTTGAATCCAGCGTCCGGCACTGGTGGCAACGATGGTGCCGACGATAAAACAACTTAGCAAAATGAGGGCGATCACCAGCGCGTCGATCAATAGCGGTGGTGCGCCGGTAAGGCGAACAAGCGGTGCCGTCATGGGGGCAATTAAAGATTGCACGCTATTCACTAACCAGCGCAGACCCAGCAATAGAATGATCACGGGTGCGATAACTAATACACCACCGATAAATGACTGGCTAATAAAGTGTTTTAATTTATTCATGATGGCCCGAGCTAGCTGAGGATTGCCGTGACTGTAGCGATTTTGTGTGACAAGGATACCGCATTTGCACGCTGTATAGTGAGTATATGCCTTATCGCAGTAAGCTCAGTAATTGGTCCAGCAGTCGCTCTAGTTTGCGCAGCGACCCACATTCAGCAACATAGTGACTGGCACTTTGATAGCGACGGATTTCCGAATCGCCGGTGTTCCAGCTGTAGTGTGACTCCGGGTTAAACCACAACACCAGTCTGGCGCGGTGATAAATACTGCGCAGGGCGTCTATTCCCGTGTCGCCGCCGTTGCCGCGACCGTCGCCAAGAATAATCACACAGCTTCGGCGATTGAGCTTGTCTTCAATTTGATTCCAAAAACTATTGAGCGCTAAGCCGTAGTCACTGCCGCCTAAGCCATGTCGCTGTTGAATGATGGCCATGGCTTCGTCAGCGGGGTACTGTTTAAACAAATCGCTGACTTCAATGCTTTGCCCACAAAACACAAAGCTGCGGGTATTGGGCAGTACATCACTTAGCGCTTGCACAAAGAGCAATAGCACCCGCGACCAGGCGCTGACGGAACCGCTTATGTCGCACAGCACAAAAATATCGCTTTTGTCTTTGCGGGTGGTTTTCCAGAATCGGTGGAAGGGAATGCCGCCGTAGGCAATATTGCGACGCAGGGTTTTGCCAAGATCGAGTTTGCCGCGCCGCGCACGCTTATGGCGTTGCCGGTGGCGAGATGCAAGTTTTTTGGCGAGCTTGCGGATCAGTGGTGGCAATCGTTCGCGGTGGTAATGCTCCATGGCAGACAGCGATGTGTCTTTTATGGTGTCATCGCGAAGCTGTTTGCCTGCCGCGTCGTTGTTTAATAATAGCTGGCGGTCGATGACATCCTTTACCGCGGCAATTTGGCGGTCGCGCAATTGGCCGAGTATGAGGGCCTGCTCTATTTCGCCAGCGTCTTGCAGTTGTTGGATGTCAGATACTTTTTGTTCGTCGTTTAGCGCATTTAAAATTTTGCGCCGATAAACTCCGCGCTGAGTGCGGAACTTAATATTTTCTAAGCCGATTTCTGCGGCGGCGCGAATCACTTCACTAAGTGTGTTGTCGCGTTGGCCAATGCTTCCCGAGCCGCCGCTGCCCTGGCCATTGCCGGCGCCTTCGCCGCCACCTGCACCGTCGCCTTCATTTGGATTGTTGGTGTCGTCGAGGTCGGTGTTTTCCGCCTCGTCTTTGGTATTGTTGTCAGTGATACTTTCGCCGATGGGGGCGCGGAAAAACCGCTCAAAACATGCGGCGAAGTGACTGTGGTCTTCGACGGTTTTAGCAAGGCAGCTCGCCAAGCCGTCTCGCAGTAAATCCGGATCGCTATAGCCGAGGGTCGCCACTACGCGCATGGCGTCCAGCGTTTCTGCGGTTGATATCGCCAAGCCATTATTGCGAAGGTGGCGAATGAATTGCAGCAGAGTTTCGTCCACGGCGCTTATAAATTACTACTGGCACGTTTGATCAAGCCGTGAAGTTCGGGGCTGACCATATTGATATCTTCTTCGTACTTGAGCAGTACGTTGAGGGTGTCTTCGACCAATTCTCTCGACAAACTGTCGCAGTGCAAGAGCAGCAGGCTGCGCGCCCAATCGATGGTTTCGCTGATGGCTGGTTGCTTCTTTAAGTCGAGCTCGCGAACGCCGTGTACGAAGTTGACCAGCTGGCGGCGCAGCTCGTCAGGTACGGCGGGTACGCGGCTTTGTACAATCCGGCTTTCCAGTTTTGCTTCGGGGAAGGGGATGTACAAATGTAGACAGCGACGTTTAAGCGCATCGCTGAGGTCGCGGGTGTTGTTGCTGGTGAGTATCACCAAGGGTTTATGGCGTGCCCGCAGGGTGCCAATTTCTGGCAGGGTAACGCTAAAGTCGGCCAGAATTTCTAAGAGCAGCGACTCGAATTCGTAATCTGCTTTGTCGATTTCGTCGATAAGTAATACCGCGCCGTCGTCACTTTGCAGCGCTTTAAGAAGGGGGCGCGGTTCTAAAAAGCGTTCCGAGTAAAAAATATCGTCAAAATTATGGAGGCGCTCGACGGCATTCGCCAAGCCATCGGTGCCGTCGAGAATATCGTGAAGTTGTTCCTTTAAAACTTGCACATACAAAAGCTGTTTGCTGTACTTCCAGTCGTAAAGCGCTTTGCTTTCGTCCAGGCCTTCGTAGCACTGCAATCTGAACAGTGGTTTCGCCAGCATCGCGGCGGTGGCGTTGGCGAGTTCGGTTTTACCCACACCCGGCGGACCCTCAATAAGTATCGGACGCTCTAGTTGTTGGGCAATATAAAGTGTGGTCGCGATGGCGGAGCTGGCGATATAGCCCTGCTCGGCGAGTTTGGCGATGAGCTGTTCTATGTCCTTGCGGGCGTCTGTCATAAGGTGGATCCGGTTCAGGGCTCAACTAGCAATGAGGTGTTTTAGTGTCGCCCAATGTTGTGGGTAATCGCGCTGGATTTGACTGGCGTCAGCCAGTTTGTGGTCATTAAAATCAAAGCCTGGGCATACAGCCTCAGATATCAAACCATATTCACCCTGCCGCAGTTCTGATGCCTTCCAATAGCCACCGGGTACCAGCATCTGCAGCTGCTGACCAGCGGCTAAATCCGGTCCCATGACGATATTAGTGACACTGCCATCGGGTGCAAGCAAGGTGTAGTCAATAGCGCTACCGTGCTGCCAAAAGTGGAGAATGTCGGAGTGATTTTTATGCAAGTGACCGACCGAGCTCTCTTTGCTGAGCAGGTAGTAAATGGCCGACATCGCTGCGCGGTCTTTGACCGTGTGAGCTGAAGTGAACGTCCGGCTGTAGAAGCCACCCTCAAGATGCGGCGCTAAATTGAGCTGGGCGATGATGTCCTTGCTTATATGATCTTCTGTCGCCATAAATTGCTAAATTAGCCGCCGGTGGTATTCATAAAGCGAACAATTTGGGGCTCGTCATCCAGTGAGAAATGATGGCGCTCTGGTTTCAAATCCATGGCCTTAATTATTGCGTCGCGCAGTCTGTCGTGGTCGCCGGGGTAGCGGTCTACGATTTCCTTTAAGCTAACGGAGTGCTCATTGCCAAGGCACAGCAGTAGGCGTCCCTCGACGGTGAGTCGAACTCGATTGCAAAGATGGCAGAAGTTGTGACTGTGGGGCGAGATAAATCCAATTCGCGATTGGCTGTCGGCCATGCGGTAGTAGCGCGATGGGCCGCCGGTATTTTCTGTGGTCGGGGTTAAGGCGTAGCGCTCTTGGATTTGCGTGCGAATTTGCTCGCTGCTGATAAAACTAAGCGCGCGGTCGTGCTCGCTGATATTCCCCAGCGGCATCTCTTCTATAAAGCTGATGTCGATGTGCTTGTCGCGGGCGTAGTCGACTAAATCTAAAATTTCGTCGTCGTTACGCCCCTTGAGAATAACGGCGTTTAATTTTATGCGGTTAAATCCTGCGTCCCGCGCGGCGTCGACACCGGTCAATACTTTTTGCAGCTCGCCAAAGCGCGTTAACTCCTTAAAGCGACCGGCTTGCAGGCTGTCTAAGCTGATGTTGATACCCGTGAGTCCAGCGGCCTTCAGCGGTTTGGCGAATTTGTCGAGCTGAGCGCCGTTGGTGGTGAGGTGAAGTTGCTCAAGGTGTTCTAGCTGCCCCAGCCGTTCTATTAGCGACATGACATTGTTGCGAACGAGTGGCTCGCCACCGGTTAGCCGAATTTTTTTGACCCCTAACTGAACAAAGCTGCTCGCAATGTCGTACAACTGTTCCAAAGTGAGAATTTGCGCGCGGGGCAAAAAGGTCATATCTTCCGACATGCAATACACGCAGCGAAAATCACAGCGATCGGTGACCGATAGGCGCAGGTAGTTAACTCCGCGTCCGAAGCGATCTTGTAGTGGAGCTTCAACTTTTGTCATAGCGCTGATATTAGCATGTGTTGAATACTCGCTGCAGTGCTAGCTGCTCTCAGGGCTCGCGAGCAGCGTAGAAAATAGAAAAACAAGATAGTTTTTACATGATATTCAGGGGCGATATATGAGATTTTTCAATACCTTAGCTTTAGTTTCTGTGTGCTTGGCAGCACCTGCTTACGGTGCGGAAAGTGCGCCCGCTAAATCAAGCGGTTCCAGTCAAGCGGCGGCAAAGACTCAAACCCAAGCTGAAGCCGAGTCAAGCGCGCAAGCCGGCGGTATTTACGATCGCCGTGGCCAGCCGGTTACCGCAATGCAGGTTGGCAAGGCGCGGGCGGCTGAGGCGGCGGTGAAAAAAGCGGGGGTAGCGCCAGACTCAACGGAAGCGGCCATGATACGTATCGGCGCAGGTGTGCCGCCAGAAACGGCTTACGAGCCTTATAGCGGTATATACGACGCCCAAGGTAAGCGTATTAGTAGCAAGCAGGCAGCGGAGGACTTGGCTGTTGAAGAGGTGGTGCGTCGCAGTGGCGCGGAGCCTGGTTCAGAGCGCGAAGCGATTATTCGCGCGGCGGCGGGCGGAGAAACAGAAACCGAAGACGGCGACGAAGTAGATGCGCCGACCATGGAAGAAGTTGCTAAGGAAGTTGCTGTGCAGCAGGCCATTTTGCGCACCGGTGTGCAACCGGGCTCGGCCAATGAGTCACTGATCCGCATGGGCGCCGATGTCATGATGGAGCGCTATAAAAACTGGAAGTAATATGGCTCTGTGCGGCGAGCTCAGAGCTTGCCGCGCTGCAATAAGAATCCATTCCATGGCGTTTTTTGCCAGTTTCATGTCTCATTTTGTCATTGTCTCTCAGCGTTCGAAGAGTAAAGTGGTGGGCAATTGAGAGCTTGTGTTTTTGAAGCCAACTGAACACCCTACTGAGGTCTGATCGCATAGCACCGCGATAGGCCATCTCAGCCGAGGATAAGAAAATGACGACCGATACCAACGCAATGAAACGCTACCCCATGCCTATGCCGTTTGGCTGGTTTGCGGTGTCGTATTCCGATGAGCTAGCGCCAAGCCAATCCCGCGCGGTACATTATTTTGGGCAAGAATTGGTGTTGTTTCGCACCGAGGCCGGTAAGGCGGTATTGATGGAAGCCTACTGTCCTCATTTGGGCGCGCATTTGGGCCACGGTATTCACGAGCGCTCAGGTACTGGCGGTGGCCGAATTGAAGGCAATAATATTGTTTGCCCGTTTCACTCTTGGAAGTTTAGCCCCGAGGGTGAGTGCGTAGAGGTGCCTTACGCGAAGAATATGCCGCCAAAAGTGGCAGGTAAAAAGTGTTTGAAAAGCTTTCCGATCCGCGAAACAAATCAGGTAATTTGGGCCTGGTACCACCCAGACGGCGTTGCGCCGCTGTGGGAAGTTATCAGCCATGACGAGGCCAATAGTGATGATTGGTCGCCGCAGGATCGCTACGAGTGGATTATCCACACTCATCCGCAAGAAATGGCGGAGAACGCCGCTGACCCTGCGCACTTTAAATATGTGCACGGTACGGCGTCGTTTCCTGAGTGGGAGACCACTTACGACGGCTACTTTGTTCGCGGTTTGCAGGTCGCAAATATGCCAACACCGCGCGGTGAGGTGAAAGGATCTATTCGCACTGGCAGCGCAGGTCCAGGTCAGGGTTTTACCAAGTTCGAAGGGATTGCCGATACATTCCTATTGGGTCTGACAACGCCAATTGATGAACACAAAGTGCAGGTGCGCTTTGCGTTTATTCAACCCAAGATAAATGGCGAAGTGAAGAAGGGCGGTGTTAACGCGGCGATCATCGCCAATATCGTTGGCCAGCTTGAAGAAGATAAGCCAATTTGGGAACACAAAATTTATCGGCCGCTGCCGATTCTGTGTGACGGTGATGGCCCGATTGCGAAATTCCGTAAATGGTATAGCCAATTCTATGCGGAAGGGTTTGATCCGCGCGCTTTATAGCATTTTCTCGCATTTTTGTGTTGTTGTGATCCGGTTGGGCTGCGTCTAGCCGGATTTTCTGTATACTTTGGCAATTAGTAAAACTGCCGGAAAGTGCAATGCGTTTTTTAATTCCCAGCTTTTTATTTTTTACTCTGTGTGGGTCCATCGCTCACGCGTCTTGTGTCCTTCCCTTACCACCGCAGCAGTTCCCCGATGGCGCAATCGCCGATGCCGAAGCCATGGAGTTTGCCAAGCGCAGAGTAGAGCGCTATTTCGACAATAGTCTGCGGTATATAAAGTGTTTAGACACCATCGACAAAACGGCGATTGGCACTGGGCGAGATAACGAAGAGCGTAAGCGCAAACGTATCAATAGTTATAATGTAGGTTTAGAAAATATTGCTATGGTCCTAGCAGAATACGAAGAAAGTGTTCGCCAATTTAATAGTCGATAAGTTTAAGACCAAGTGATTCAAGTTGACTCGTTAAGGTCGGCGTCGCTCGCTCTTCCCCTAAAATAATAACTTCTCGATTCCCTTCACTGTCACCTTTGTCCAGTGGCAAATTAAGCTCCCCTATAAGATGTTGCACTCGACGAGCGATGGCGTCACCAGAGTCTATCCATTCTATGCCCGGCATTAGTTCGGCGAGTGGCTTTTGAATTAATGGGAAATGCGTGCAGGCAAGTACCACCGTGTCCATGTCTGCTGCGCGAGGGTGTTTGCATAGCTCAGCTTTAATTTGCTGCAGTACCTCGTCAACTGAGCTGTCGTTCCAAAACTGCGATTCAATTGCCGGTGCTAAGCTGCGGCTGCCCACCGCGATGACACAGCAGTGCGAGGCGAAATCTTTAATGAGCTGAGCGGTGTACGCGCGGGCGACGGTGCCGGGGGTGGCGAGTAGGCCGATGACACCGCTGCGACTGCGCTGCGCTGCTGGCTTAATTGCCGGTACCACGCCGACCACGGGTATGTTGAGAATACCGCGCAAGGCGGGTAATACCGCTGTGCTGGCAGAGTTACAAGCCATGACAAGGATGTCGGCGTGGTGTTTTTGCAATAGCGCGGATACCGCCTGACAAATATGTGGTACTAGTGCATCTTCCTGCCACTCGCCATAGGGAAAGCCGCCATGGTCCATGGCGTAGAGCAGGTTTGCTTGGGGAATAAGGCGATGAATCGCGGCGCCGATACTCAGTGAGCCGACGCCGGAATCAAATATGAGCACGCGGGGTGCGTGCACAGCGGGACTCACAGCAGAGCGAGTATTTTTTCTGCCGCGCTAACATCCACCGCACCGGTGGGCTCTAGTGCTAAATGGCTCACGGTACCGTTGTCGACAATCATCGCGTAGCGACGTGAACGCTGACCAAGACCAAAGCCTGAGCCGTCCATTACCAAACCTAGGGCTTCGGTAAATTCGCAGTTACCGTCGGCAAGCATTAACAATTCTTCTGCATTCTGGCTCTTGCCCCAAGCGTCCATCACAAAGGCGTCGTTGACGGAAATACAGGCAATGGTATCAACACCCTTGGCTTTCATTTTGTCGGCGTTTACCACGTAGCCTGGCAAGTGAGTCAGTGTGCAACCCGGTGTGAACGCGCCAGGTACAGCAAAAAGTACTACTTTCTTTCCTGAGAAAATTTCTTCGGTGCTAATGTCTTGTGGGCCTTTTTCACCCATCACTTTGAGTGTAACTGCGGGAATTTTGTCGCCGGTTTGAATACTCATAATGGAAACCTTTTTAATGTTTAGCAAAATGGTGTGAAGATTGTCTAGTTTAGCAGAGCGAGGCAAGTCTGGTAATGCATGACTAGCGTCGCTTAGTATGTGCAGCGGTTTCTTAGACGACGTTAAATGTAATGGTTCGGTATTGCCGGGCACAATTTTTGGGATAGGTGGACTTGTCAGTGATAGCACGTCATCAAATACTGCGTGAATGGCAGATTTTTCTGCTCGCGGTCGGCTTTTTAACTCGTATACCGGTGCCGGCTGATCCCGACTTTAGCGATGAAAAGCTCAATGGTGCATCGCGCTATTTTCCACTGGTCGGCGCCTTGGTAGCGGCGATCTCGGCGCTGAGCTTTATGCTAGCGTCGGCTCTTTTCGATAATGTGTTTATAGCGGTATTACTGTCTATGGTGGCGTCGATCTTGGTGACCGGCGCGTTTCATGAGGATGGCTTTGCCGATAGTTGTGATGGTTTTGGCGGCGGTTGGCGCCCAGATGATGTGTTGCGAATCATGAAGGATTCGCGCATTGGCAGCTATGGCAGCGTTGGTCTGATCATGGTGCTGGGGTTAAAAGCGTCGGCCCTGTTCGCTATGCCTTCAACGCTAGCATTGCTTAGTGCCTTGTTTTGGGCGCATATTGTAAGTCGTTGGCTGTCAGTGTCTTATCTGCTGGATCTGCACTATGTCCGCGGCGATGGTAAGTCTAAGCCGCTGGCGACTGCCATGCCGCTATCTCATTGGCTGTGGGCCGGGTTGCCGATATTAGCACTGCTTAGTTTTTCCGATTTGCCGGCGCTGATGCCGATGTTTCTCGCTTTGCTGATATTTCGGTTTGGCTACGCCGCTTATCTGCGTCGCCGCATTGGTGGATATACTGGGGATGCCCTGGGCGCAGCGCAGCAAATCGCTGAAATTGTCGTGTATTTGGCGTTTTTACTATGAGTTCAGCGGTTTTAAGTGTGAATACTGCACTATTTTTCTCGGCACTCTGACTGAATTAGCCGGTCATAGTGAAACAAGGATATAAAATCCTGTTAAACAGGAATTGGGGGTAGTGACATGAATACGAACTTATTGATTGGCGGAATATTTGGTGCAGTGGCGGTTACGGCTGCAGGTAGTTACGCTGGTTACAACAGCTATGTTGAAAACAAAACACCTAGTTTCGCAGAGGTTATTTCCTCTAAGCCAGTGACGGAAACCTACTACACAAATCGTGAAGAGTGCTATGACGAAGTTGTGCAGCACCAAGCTGAAGTGAAGGATCAAAACAAAGTCACCGGTACCATTATCGGCGCAGTAATCGGCGGTGTTATTGGCAAACAAGTTGGTGGCGGTAACGGCAAAAAGCTTGCCACTGTTGCGGGTGCCGCGGCTGGTGGCTATGCCGGTAACAAGGTTCAGGGCAATATGCAGCAGAACGACGTGTATACCACCACTGAACGCCGATGCAACACGGTTAAAGACCCTCAACAGCGGGTAACTGGATACAGCGTAACGTACTCGCTGAATGGCGAGACTGGCACGGTTGTTATGGATCATGAACCAGGCGCAACTATTCCTGTTCAGGATGACGGTCAGCTAGTGTTAAACAAGCCAGAAACTCAGCAATTTTAAGCGTGGCAAGCGAATAAAAATATGACCGCAAATGGCGGTCATTCGGTAAACCATTGGATAAAGGAAATAAATTATGGCTAGGACAACATTTAAACGTAACACCACGGCGATTGTGATGAGCGGGTTCATGGTCTGGACTGGCGTGATGGCAACGACCGCATCTGCTGGGGTAATTAGCACGGATCGGATGGTGGCGGAGTACGCAATTGATACGAATCGCGCAGAGATGAAAGCGGCACTTTCACAGGAGAATGTGCGCGAGCGCTTAGTGGAATTAGGTGTATCGCCAGCTGACGTTGAGGCGCGAATCGATTCGCTGACCCCGACTGAATTGGCCATGCTGCAAGAAAAAATGGATCAATTGCCCGCCGGTGCAGGCGCGGTTGGTTTATTGGCGTTGATCGTCTTAATTTTCTTCATTACTGATATTTTAGGTATCACTGACATATTCCCATTTGTGAATGCGGCTAACTAGTGTTCTCCTTGCATGCCTGCTACTGCAGGCATGCTCATCCATCCCGTTAAATGACAATGTCAGCTCACTCGCCACACAGCGCTTGTTGGCGGTGCCGTTTGTCGCTCAGCAAGATTTCTATTGTGGGCCGGCCGCGCTTACTGAAATAGCGCGCTTTTGGGACCTCGATACCGATCAGCAATCCTTAGCGAAACAGCTTTTTATTCCAGGAAAGAAAGGCTCCTTGGCGATTGAAATGCAGGCCTCGTCGCGACGGCTTGGTTTGCTTCCCTATCCTTTAGCTAAGAATTTATCTGCGGTACTCACCGAAATAGACGCGGGCAATCCAGTATTGGTATTCCAAAATCTCGGCTTTGCTTGGTGGCCACAGTGGCATTACGCGGTTGCTGTTGGCTATGACTTAATGACGGACGAGCTAATTTTGCACTCCGGCACCCATCAAAATTATCGCCTGTCATTTGCCACATTTATGGCGACCTGGGCGCGCACCGATCACTGGGCGAGAGTTCTCGTCGACAGCCAGCGCTTGCCTGCCACAGCGAAAGCGACGCAGTATATTGCGACAGCGTATGAATTTGAGCAGGTGGGCGATGTTGAATTGGCCATGGCTTTTTACGCCTTGGCGGCGGAGCGGTGGCCAAATTCCAAGCCCGTGCTCACCGCCTTGGCTAACGCTGCTCTCACGCAGGGCGACGCTAGTCTCGCGGTGGATTTGTTTGGCCAGTTGCTGCAGACCAACTCGGACGACCCCGCGCTGTGGAATAACTATGCCTTTGCACTGCTTGAAAATAATTGCGGCAGTGATGCGGTATTAGCTATTGATCAAGCGGTAAAACTTGCTGACAACAATCCAGCCTTTGAGCAGAGCCGCAACGAAATTATGACGAGCAAAGAAAGCAAAAATCAGCAGTGTGCTGGGGTGCTTTTACCCAGTCATTGATGTGGCTGAGGGAGAGGAAACGGGGCGGTGATACTGCCCCGTTTAGTTTAAAGACGACCGCTTTTGTTTTGTTTCGCTTGAGCGAAGAGTGCTGCCATTGTTGAATTCACTTCTTTTTGTGGTGCTTGCTTTGGCGCTGCAGGCGACCGGCGGCTGCCGCGACGCTCGCCACCACTATTGCTCGACTCCTGCTCGCTAGCCTTGTCATCTAAGCGCATGGACAATGCAATTCGCTTGCGCTGCGCATCAACTTCCATGACCTTTACTTTGACAATATCACCGGCTTTAACGACGGTGCGTGGATCTTTCACAAATTGATTTGCCAGTGCCGAAATGTGGACCAAACCGTCCTGATGCACGCCAATATCAACAAATGCACCGAAGTTGGTGACGTTGGTCACGACTCCTTCCAGAATCATGTCAGGCTCAAGATCGGAGATTTTTTCGATGCCGTCTTTGAAGCTCGCCGTTTTAAAATCGGGTCGCGGATCGCGGCCGGGCTTGTCGAGCTCGGCGATGATGTCGGTAATGGTGGGAATACCGAAGCGCTCGTCGGCGTATTCGCTAGGCTTGATAGTTTTAAGGAAGCTACTGTCACCGAGCACATCATTCACAGCGCGACCACAACGCTGCACGATTTTTTCAACGACGCTATAGGATTCGGGATGCACGGCCGAGCCGTCTAGAGGATTATCACCGCCCATAACCCGTAAAAACCCTGCCGCTTGTTCGAAGGTTTTGGCGCCGAAGCGGCTGACTTCCATCAATTGCGCGCGGTTTTTAAATGCGCCGTGTTGGTCGCGGTATTCAACGATATTGGCCGAGATACTTTGGTTCAGACCAGATACACGGGCCAGCAAAGCCGGAGAGGCGGTGTTTACGTCTACACCTACGGCGTTTACACAGTCTTCCACCACCGTTTCCAGGGTGCGAGACAAGGCAGTTTGCGAAACATCGTGCTGGTATTGGCCGACGCCTATGGATTTTGGATCGATTTTCACCAGCTCCGCCAAGGGGTCCTGCAGGCGGCGAGCGATAGAAATTGCCCCGCGAATAGTTACGTCGAGGTTTGGAAATTCACGGGCAGCGTATTCAGAGGCAGAATAAATAGACGCGCCGGACTCGTTAACCATTACGCTGGTGCAACCTAGTTCTGGGCGGGCCGAAAGTAAATCTTTGACGAAGCGCTCGGTTTCGCGACTTGCGGTGCCGTTGCCAATCGCGATGAGTTCGACATTGTGCTTTTTAATCATGGCTAGCAGGATGGCAGCCGATTCTGCAATTTTGTTTTGCGGTGGGGTGGGGTAAATCGCGCAGTGATCCAATACTTTGCCAGTGGCGTCGATGGCGGCGACTTTTACACCGGTCCGCAAACCGGGATCGAGGCCGATAGTCGCGCGCTGTCCTGCGGGAGCGGCCAGCAGCAAGTCCTTTAAGTTTTGCGCAAACACGTCAATCGCAGCGGTGTCGGCGAGCTCACGCAGCTGCCCCAATAAGTCTGTTTCTAAATGGGTGTAAAGCTTTATGCGCCAGGTCCAGCGAATCACTTCTTTTAGCCAGCTATCCGCGGCGCGACCTTCGTCAATGACGTTCCAATGCTTGGCGACCATGATTTCGCAGGGGTGAACACTGCCTTCTTCTTCGTTAAATTTTATGGCTAGGCTGAGAATACCTTCGTTGCGACCGCGGAACATGGCTAAAGCGCGGTGAGACGGGGTCGTTTTCAAGGCTTCGCTGTGAGCGAAGTAGTCGCGGAATTTCTCACCTTCCGATTCTTTGCCTGTCATTACGGTGCTGCAAAGCAGTCCTTCTTCCCATAGGAAGTTGCGTAGCTTGGCGAGCAGGTCGGCATTTTCGCTGAGGCGTTCCATAAGAATATATTTGGCGCCGTCCAAGGCCGCCTTCACATCGGCGACACCCAGTTCCGCATTGATATATTCAAGGGCAAGTGTTGCGGGGTCTTGGTTTGGATTGTCGAACAGGGTGTCTGCCAGCGGCAGCAGGCCGGCTTCGATTGCAATTTGACCCTTGGTGCGACGCTTTGGTTTGTAGGGCAGGTAGAGATCTTCGAGGCGGTTTTTGGTGTCTGCGCTGAGAATGTCCCTTTCAAGTTCCGGGGTTAATTTTTCCTGTTCTTTAATGCTATTGAGTATGCTGGTGCGACGATCTTCCAGTTCCCGCAGGTAGCCAAGCCGTGTTTCCAGGTCTCGCATTTGAGTGTCATCGAGTCCACCGGTGACTTCTTTACGATAGCGAGAGATAAACGGAACGGTAGCGCCTTCGTCGAGCAAGGCAACGGCAGCGCTGACTTGCGCTTCTCTAACGCCCAGTTCTTGGGCTATACGGCTGGGAATGGAATTCATAGGTCTGCTTAGTCTGGTTTTAGAAGCCGGACATTATGCAAAATCTAGGGGGCGGGCGCGAGCCTTGACAGCTTAATTTAAGCTGGGTCGGAAATTGCGAGAGCCTCGAATAGCGCGCAGCATTCATCGTAAAAGTAGCGATACTCCGGTCGTAGGTGCTGAGACACCAGTGACATCACCTGAAATACCCCCTGGTGAATTAATAATTCATTGCTGGTGTTGCGCTCACGGAGTTGGTTGTAATTGAGCCAGAAGGTCAGCGACATGGCGACATTGTCGCAAAGTCGCTCTAGTAGTATGTCATCGACGTCGATAAAGTTTTGCGACCGCAACTCCAAAGCAACTGCGCGAACGGCCTGTACTTTTAGCTCTAACAGTTTAGAGAATTTTTTAGCAATTTGAGGATAGCGCTGCAGAATATCATTGAGATTGCGGTACAAATAGCGATGGTTGAAGATGTGTTCAAAAACGATATACAAATAAAACCAGGCGTCTTTTGCTCCCAACGTTTTTTCAATTGGCGCGGTTAAAATATCGATTAACTCAATTTCAAATGCGGCGAATAATTCTTGAATAATTTCTTCTTTGCCGTGGAAATGATAATAGAGGTTACCGGGACTAATATTGAGTTCATTGGCAATGTCGACGGTTGTGACGTGTGGTTCGCCTTCCGCGTTAAACAGACTTAGGCTGCGCAATAATATTTTGTCGCGGGTTTTCATTGATATATCGATATTCTTGTGAGCGAGGCCACAAGGTGCCATGAAGCGCTGGTGGTGTCTAGAGCTGAGCTTGTGGCTGGAATTTTTTGCGAAAAACCACAAGGCGAAAAAAATAGCCCGCAACCTATTTGACTAGGAAGCAGGCTATCGTATGCTTTTTGCTGACCGTTGCTTGAACGATCCAGCTAATCAGCGTTAAACGGCTTTCTTGGCAGGTGCCTTGCGAGCAGCTTTTGCTTTAGGCGCTGCGGCTTTGGCAGCAGGTGCAGCAGCATTCTTGGCAGGCGCTTTGGCGGCAGCTGGTTTATTCGCTTTGGCTAGTGCGTCTACTTTCTTGCTTAAAGCGTCTAGCTTTTTCTCTAAGCGCTCTACGTCATCTACGCTGGCAGTATGACCGAAGCCAAGACTGGCACGCATTTTACTAATGCGTTCTTCAATCGAAATTGTTTTGCCAATGCTAGTTACTTCACCGAGTTTTTCACGAGCCTGGCTTTCAAGGCGAGAGCCTTTGTCAACTAAGTCGGTGAATAGGCGTGGAGTTTCTTTGCTCGCCTTTTCATAGCGATCATGGGCTTCGTCGTAGGCGCGGCCATAGGCGCCAAGCCCAGCGAGCCAAATGCTTTTCGCTAATTCGCTAGCTTGATTTGTTACGTCTTTAAGATCTTGCAGGCTTTTTTTACTTTCTTTGCTCATGGTTTTCTCCATTGCAAACGGTTTACTAAATTAAGTGGCGTATGCTTTAAGTTACATACCAACTGAAACTTGTTCTGCGCTCAGGTATGAAAAAAGCACGATGGCCAAGCGGCGCATCGTGCAAAAGCATAGGTGAGATACAGACCTAGGATTTGATACCTGAAAACAGGTATCGAATGCTTACGATGCTACGGTTTCAACCACTTCATCGCTGTTGCGAGATACTTTGCCTTTTACTTTGTCAAAGCTTTCACGCAGGGTTTTCATTTGACCTTCAACAGCTGCGTTGCTTTCGCTTTTCAGTTCTTCAAACTTGGCGATAGCTTGTGCTTTGGTGTCTTTAAACTTAGCCACTGCTTGTGATTTGTTGCTTTCAATCTTGCTGCTTAGTTCAGTTTTGCCTTCTTCGAACTTGGCAATGGTGTCGCTCTGAACTTTTTCGCCGCGGGTGACCAGACTGTCAAAGAATTCGTTGCGCTTGCTGTAAGCGTCTTTGCATTTGCTTTCCGTTTCTTTAAGCTTGGCTTCAGTTTGCTTCAGCAGATCTTGGCTTTGTTCAAAAATTTTGCCTGCCAAACCAAGATTAGCTAAAAATACGTCTTTCGCTAAGGCGTTGGCTTTTTCGATTTTACTTGCTTCGGTCATACTGATGTCCTCATCCAAAAATTAAGGGGTTTTGTTTAACCCGGTTCAGCCGAGAACGACATAAACTCGCTGATTGGAGCCAAGACTACGGATTAAAATTAGAAATCGCATACTAATAATTAAATTCGCTCCGTGATTTCCCTTATTCAGCTGAGGATGAACTCTTCGCTATTGTGCTTACTCGGTAATTGACGATTGCACAGTTGGCAATATTACGGTTATATAACTGTTACTATTTGTAAGCCAGAGTTCTAGCGGTTTACGCCAGTGCTGCCAGTTAGCGCCAGCGTGGTTAAGGTAGGCTAAGGGGATAAGATGGATAATAAGAATAGCGTTGCCGGTGTTCGAGCGCCGAGTTTTTTAAGTACCGCAAAAGAATTACGGGTTATCTTCGAAATGTTGGCGATGGCGTCTTTTCGCTCTCGCTTAGACACTATTAAGTGCGGTGATGGCCATCCGATCGTTATCGCGCCGTCGTTTATGACTGGTGACGGTGGTACCGCGGCTATGAGGGCGTTTTTACGACGTTCGGGGTTTGCAGCTTATGGCTGGGAGCAAGGTCGAAACACGGGATTGTGCGAACAGGTATACCTTGATTTTGAGCGCCATGTAAAAGACTTGGCCGCTCGTTATTGTCGAAAGGTCAGTGTAGTGGGCTGGAGTTTGGGCGGTGTCTATGCACGAACCTTGGCGAACAAAAATCCAGATATTGTTAGACAGGTAATCACCTTGGGCTCGCCTATCCATATTCCTGATATGAGCGGCGTTACTGGCCCGGTTTTAAAACTATATGAGATGTTAAATCCCGGTGCGATGACCGATCCTATGTTGGAGTGGGGGGACTGCTGGCGCAATACGCCGAGTGTGCCATCAACGGCGATCTACAGTGAGGGAGACGGTATTGTAGATTGGAATTTGTGCGTTGATAAAACCCTGAGTGCGCAAACCGAGAATTTACGGGTGCCGGGAAGCCATGTTGGATTAACGCATAATTTGGCGGTGATGTACGCTATCGCCGATCGCTTGGCCCAGCGCGAAGGCCAGTGGCGGCCCTTTGATTTGAGCGGCTTGCGCGGGCGAGTGTATGGCCGTACTCCTACTTTGGCAGCGGTATAAAGCGTCAGCCGACCTGCTGGTTAAGGAGCTCTTCTAGACAGTGCTCTTTAACGCCATAGAAGCGTTTTAATTCGGCAATTTGTGTCAGTATCGCGTGATTGTCGCGCGGTACTTTGCGTTTTTGCGCCAAAATCATCTTATTCTTGTTAGTGTGTTCCAGTGAAATAAACTCAAACACTTGCGTGTCGTACCCATGTGCTTCTAACAATAGTGCGCGCAGGCCATCGGTAAGCATTTCCGCTTCTTGCCCAAGGTGAATGCCATGTTGCAGCAAGGGCGCCAGTATCGACGGACTTTTTAGCTGGGGGCGAATTTGTTTGTGGCAGCAGGGTGAGCACATAATAATGTCGGCGTTACTGCGAATGCCCATATTGATAGCGTAGTCGGTGGCGGTGTCACAGGCGTGCAGCGCGATCATAATATTGATATTTTGCGCCGCGAAATGCTGAACATCCCCCTGTTCAAACTTGATTCCCTGCAAGGCTAGTTTGGCCGCGGTTTGATTGCATAAATCGACTAAGCCCTGCCTAAGCTCTACGCCAGTGACTTGGGGTTTCACTGCCAATGTGTCACTTAGGTAGTCGTGTACGGCGAAGGTCAGATAGGCCTTACCTGAGCCAAAGTCTGCTATATGAATTTCTTGCCGCTCGACCAGTCTCGTGTTTTCAATCGCGCCCGACAGTACCTCGATAAATTTATTTATTTGCTTCCACTTGCGTGACATGGCGGGAATAATTTGGCCCTGTGCATCTGTCACACCGAGCGCTGCTAAATAGGGACGATCCTGTTTCACAAAGCGGTGTTTCTCGCGGTTATGCGCTCGGTTTTGACTAAGATCGGGCTGTGCGAGGCCGGACTTTGCGCCTTTTACATGATGTTCGTTAATTAGCGCCTTTCCTTTTTTACTGAATCGCAGTTGAATTTCCTTGGTTTCACTGACCATGTGGGCGTTTTTGTAATGCTCGGGCAGCTCTTTTGTTAGCAAAGCCAGTGACTCATTGAGGCTGAGATTTTTGGTCACGTGTCGCGTTTGATATTCGTATAAAAACGACAGCGCGAGAGCGTTCTTTAGTAAAACCGGCCGAATGGTAACGCGATTTAAGTCTGCCTCGTCGCCTTGGTATTTCGAGAGCACGACGCGCTGCAGGGTATTGTCTGTAAATGCCTGCTGATATTGATCCAAGAAATATTGTATTTGTTCAGGCAGGTTAGCTGCAGACATAAGCGTTTCGGTTCGGTGTGAATTAGTTGCTGACAGTATAGAGTAAAGACGGTACAGATTATTGGGACGAAAAAAAGGGCAGCCTAGCTGCCCTTAATTTGCTTACCTTTTCGCTCAGCCT
Source organism: uncultured Zhongshania sp. (assembly GCF_963975605.1). NCBI lineage: Bacteria > Pseudomonadati > Pseudomonadota > Gammaproteobacteria > Cellvibrionales > Spongiibacteraceae > Zhongshania > uncultured Zhongshania sp. Next base: position 25,840 of record NZ_CAXBHN010000020.1, read on the forward strand.
TTAGGGCCGGCGGCAATGATAGCGTCAGAAACATCAAACTTCTTGATGTTCTCTTGGAACAACTTAGCCAATTTGCTGGCCTCGGTGTCATAGGCATCTACATCGCCCCACGCTTTGCGCGGGTTAATGTATTTTTCGTCGACGCCTGGAATTGACTTAGGAATCGTCAAGTTCAACGCTTCTAAGGTTTCAGTTTCAGCACCGATCAGCAAACCATTTTGGGCTGCCGCAACCACAGCGCGAGTTACTGGAATTGGGAAGCGTGAGCCAGTGCCGCCAGCGGCGCCTGAACCACCAGTCCAGCCAGTATTGATTAAGTAAACTTGCGAGTCGAAGTCGTCAATGCGCTTCATCAGCAATTCAGCGTATTCGCCAGCTGCGCGAGGCATAAACGGCGCGCCGAAGCAGGTAGAGAAGGTGGGGTGAATACCCGCTTCTGCGCCTAGTTCGGTTGAGCCAACACGTGCGGTATAGCCACTTAGGAAGTGGAATGCGGCAGCTTCTTTAGACAGAATGGAAATAGGTGGGATAACACCTGACACGTCGCAAGTTAAGAAGATAACGGTTTTCGGCTCGCCAGCGGCGTTTTCGATAACACGTTTCTCAACGTTCTCTAGCGGATAGCAGCAGCGGCCGTTTTCGGTCAGGCTGGTATCGTCGTAGTCGGCGTGACGGCTTTGCTCGCCAATCACCACATTCTCTACAATAGAACCAAAGCGGATCGCGTCCCAAATAATGGGCTCGTTTTTCTGGCTTAGGTTGATCGTTTTTGCGTAGCAGCCACCTTCGATATTGAACACCGAGCCTTTCGCCCAGCCGTGCTCGTCATCGCCGATTAAGTAGCAGCTTGGGTCTGCTGACAGGGTGGTCTTGCCGGTGCCAGACAAACCGAAGAATAGGGTAGTGTTGCCTTGCTCATCGACGTTTGCTGAGCAGTGCATTGGCATAACGTCTTTTTCTGGCAGCAGGAAGTTCTGAACAGAGAACATCGCTTTTTTCATTTCGCCTGCGTAGCGCATACCGGCGAGTAACACTTTGCGCTGGGCAAAGTTGATAATGACACAGCCATCAGAGTTGGTGCCGTCGCGGGCGGGATCGCAAACAAAACCGGCGCAGTTGAGGATAGTCCACTCTTCCTTGCCTTTGGGGTTGTACTTGCCGGGGCGCACAAACATATTGCGGCCAAACAGACCTTGCCATGCGGTTTGGGTGTTCACAACAACGGGAATGTAGTGATCTTCGTGAGCGCCAACATGGAGATTAGAAACAAAGCTGTCGTGGTCTGCGAGGTAGTCTTCTACGCGATCCCAAAGAGCGTCAAATTTTGCTGCGTCGAAGGGGCGGTTTACGCTTGTCCAATCAATTGAGTCAGAGGTGGATGGCTCTTGAACAATGTAGCGATCGCCGGGAGAGCGGCCGGTGCGTTTGCCGGTAGTCACAACTAGTGCGCCGGTATCAGCTAGTTGGCCTTCGCCACGGCTGAGGGCCTGCTCAATCAATTGCGCGGGGCTTAAATCTTTGTAAATCGTCGTTTCAGCACTCATTCTCTGTTTTCCTGTCACGTAATCCTGAGAGCAGCCTGGGTCTAGCAGCGGGGTCGGAGAGCAAGGAGAACCCCCATGATGGCTGGTAATTTGGGGCGCCATTATTACAAAAAACCCATAGCAGCGCTAACCTTTGATCACATAAATCTGCGTTTGGGTATTTTTGCTGATTTAGTGCCGGGTTATGGGGATGTTTTGATCGAACATGGCGGCGATATCTGTCGGGCTAAATTGATATAGGCGATTGCAGAACTCACAGTTGGTTTCGATTTGCCCCTGCTCGTGAATAATGTCGTTCAATTCCGCCTGACCAATAGATATCAGTGCCTTTTCGACCCGTTCGCGGCTGCACTGACAGCGCGCGATTAATGGCTTGGCGTCGAATAAACGCACGGCGTCTTGATGGTAGAGACGGTAAAGCAAGGTGTCGGCATTTAGAGTGAGTAGTTCTTCGTCTTTTACGGTATCGGCAATGGTAACGAGATGTTGCCAGCGGTCTTTGTCCGGGGATTTACTGGGTAGTTCTTGCAGCATAAGACCGGCGGCGCTATTTGCGTCGGCGCAAAGCCAAATACGGGTAGAAAGTTGCTCGCTTTGTTCGAAATAGGCTTCCAGGCAATGGGCAAGGCTGTCGCCGTCCAGGCTAACGATCCCTTGGTAGCGCTTGCCATGTTTCGGTTCAATGGTCATTGCGAGCTGGCCATTGCCGATTAGGCTTTTAAAGTCGAGACTCATTGCCTGACTTGCATCGTGGGCGATGGCCCTGAGCTCGCGCTCGGAATTAGCCTCAGCCATAATCAGCGGAATTTCACCGTCACCGCGAACTTGCAGAATGAGGGAACCCTCGAATTTAATAGTCGCACTCAGCAAGCTGGCCGCGGCAAGAAATTCGCCGAGCAAATTGGCCACGCCGGGTGGGTAGTGATGGATAGTGAGAATTTCCTGATAGCTTTTTTCTAAACGAACGTGTTCTCCGCGGACATCGGTATTGTCGAAAATAAAACGGTTGATGCTGTCGCTCATAGGAATACGGACTTTGGTGACGTAATAAAGGCAGAATTATACGGGTTCTAGCGTAATTTATCTTTGCTCAGCTGGAAATAAGAGGCGTGCTTGAAGTTTGCTAGACAATAACTACGTTTTCAGCAGGAGGGTTGCAAAAAGGACCTTCACCTACGCTGAGTATGAAAGGCTATCGAGCAAATTGAGAGCGCCGCCCTAGCTATGTCCCGGCCATAAGGCGCAAAACACTCGGCAATTTGCTAGGTTTCGTCAGTTATACGCTGAAAGCGATGAATTTGCCGGCGCTGCTTTTTATTCGGGCGCTCGGGATGTGCGAAGGCGCTGCCCAGTGCTTTGCGGTCTGCTGCGTTTTGCTCCCGGGCGGCGATACTCTCTGCCGTTTCAGTGTATAAGAGCGCCGCTTCTGGTGCACCGCGGCGCTGGTCTGACAGGGCAATAATGTCGACGACTTTGATGTCGAAGCCAACGCGAATGGTAAGTTGGGCGCCCACCTGCACTTCTTTACTCACTTTACAGCGGTCGCCATTGTATTGGACTTTACCGCCCTCGATAGCTTGTTTCGCCAAGCTGCGGGTTTTAAAAAAGCGTGCAGCCCACAGCCATTTATCGATGCGAATTCCACTTTGGGGTGTTTTATTCATAGCGTTGCTAATCTGGTAGTCGTCGTTAAGATTGACGGGTAATAGGTAAAACCTCGGCGAAACTTAATACCGCTGGATAGGTGAGCGAATCCCGGAGGGCTTGCTTGCTATCCGGTTGGCGTAAGGTGAGCAGGTGGCGAATTCCAAAGGCGGCTGCGGAGTCTAAAACGCTGGCGGTATCGTCAACTAGCAGACTGCGAGTGGGGTCGAAATGCCAGTGTTGTTGGAGCTTGCGCCAAAACTCCGTGTCTTCTTTTGGGATGCCGAGTTCGTGGGAGCTAATGATTTTGGATATATGCTCACCCAAATCTGTGTGTTCAAGTTTTAGGTCTAAGCTGCCCCGGTGGGCATTCGTCACCAGCCACACGTCGCAATGACTGGCTTTGAGTGCGTGGAGAAACTCATTGGTGCTGGGGTGTGGGGCGATGAGGTGGGCAACTTCACGTTTAAGCGCAATAATGTCTAGTTTTAACTGATCGGACCAATAATCCAGGCAATACCAGTTAAGTGAGCCTTTTTCCGCCATGATGCGGCTCATAAGTTGATCATTTATTCTTTCTGGGTCGCCGCCGTGTATTTCTGCGTAACGGCGGGGTAGGTGTTGGGTCCAAAAAAAGTTGTCGTAGTGCAGGTCTAACAGGGTGCCATCCATATCGAGGAGGACGGTATCAATCGCGTGCCAATCAATCATAGGGTGCCATCGTTAATGGCACGGGATTAGTTGGCAACCCGTACCTGTTGGAATTTTGTGCTAACCGCGTCGCGCATTTCAATAACTTCAGCATAGTTGACGTTCAACCACCATTCGGCGCGTTTACTACCAAATTGGCTGATAGCATTTAAATTGCGACGGATTTCATGGAAAATTGCGCTGTCTTGTTTGCCTGAGTTATTCATTGTTGACGCCCTCGTGTACTTATTGATCTGGTAAATCGCTTACCGAGTGATCAAGGTACGTGGGAAGAGCTGTTTGAAGTATAGGGAAAAGCACTTACTGAGTGAACCCGCGTATGAAAACTGTGAACAAGATCTGGTTTTCCTGTGTCACAGTGCGACCCGATTGGGCACTTTATATCAATCGGATCGCTATGCGTGTCTATTTGGCCTCAGCGGCTTTGATTTCCACTGGGTATTTCGTTAAATGCGAGGCCTTTGTCGGCGCGGGGCTCTTGCGGCAGGCCAAGTACCTGTTCGGCAATGACATTGCGCATAACCTCATCGGTACCGCCGGCTAAACGTATGCCAGGGGAAAACAGCACGGTTTTTTGGAAGTGTGCTTGTTGTTCGGCAATGTCTGGCTCGCAAATAACGCCGGCGTCACCTAGCAGCTGTATCGCGTAATCGGCAATATCTTGATTCATTACCGCGCCCACCAGCTTACCTAATGCGGCTTCAGCGCCAGGCATTCCACCTTTGGCAACGGCGGTTAACATGCGGTTTGTCGATGCCTTTATTCCCGCGTGTTTGTAGTACCACTCGGCAAGACGCTCGCGCACCGCAGGGTTGGCGCTAATAGGCTCGCCGTCTATGTGCAGGGTTTTGACTAATTGTAAAAACTCTGGGAATCCATCGGGTTGAACACCAGCAATGGCTAATCGTTCGTTCATTAACACCAATAGCGCGGCGCCCCAGCCACCGCCAACATCACCCAGACGGTAGGCATCAGGAATAATGGCATTATTGAAAAACACTTCATTGAAATGGGCGCCACCGTCCATCTGTTTGATTGGTTTAACTTCAACACCCGGCTGGTTCATGTCGATAAAGAACATCGTCATACCGCGATATTTAGAGATAGTCGGGTCGGTGCGGCAAAGTATTACGCCGTAGTCGGAGTGCTGCGCGCCGGATGTCCAAATTTTTTGGCCGTTAATTATCCAATTGTCGCCGTCAGCGACCGCGCTGGTGCGCAAGCCGGCCACATCTGAGCCTGCACTGGGTTCAGAAAACATTTGGCACCACACGGTTTCGGCACTGGCCATGGGTGGCAGCAGCGTTTGTTTCTGCTCCTCTGTGGCGAAATGCATGATGGCGGGACCGCAATTGCCGATACCAATCACAAAATAGCCATCGGGTTCGGCGTAGTTTGCGACTTCTTGTGACCAAATGACTTTGTGAATATCGCTGAGGCCAGCGCCGCCGTATTGCTTGGGCCAATTCAGGCAGGCGTAGCCCGCATCGGCGACTTTTTTATACCAAGCTTTGGCATCTTCGTAGGCGTCGGATTGATCTTTGCGTCCGCCACCCGCAGATTTTGCGGTGGCGTTGGCTTGTAACCAGCTCCGTATTTCGGCGCGAAACGCGGCCTGTTCGGGTGAATCTTTAAAATCCATGCTTATTCCTCAGCAATACGATGGTGGCTTAGGCGGCGAGAAGTCGGTCGACAAGCAGGCTTTTCCAATAGGGATTGCCACCTAAAAGGGTCGATAGTGCTTGTGCGCGACGGTAGTAAAGGTGGCAGTCGAACTCCCAGGTAAAGCCCATGCCGCCGTGGGCCTGGATGTTTTCTTTGCTGCAGAGATAGTAGGCGTCTATGCCGCTAACCCGCGCTGTTGCCGCGGCGAGAGCGAGTTCTGGAGCATCGGCAGACAGCGCCCACGCGCCGTAATAGGCATTGGACTTGGCGAGTTCTTTTGCCACAAACATATCGGCCAGCTTGTGTTTAATAGCCTGAAATGAGGCGACTTGGCGACCAAAGGCGTAGCGATCGGTGGTGTAGGCTTTGGCCATGTCGATGGCAGCTTCGCTGCCACCTACTTGCTCAAATGCCAGCAAGACCGCCGCCCGGTCGAAAACACGGCTTATTGCAGCTTTGGCAGAGAGAGTGCCGCTAAGCTTGATCGCGGGTGTGTTGTTAAAAACCAGCTCCGCACGCGGCAAGCTTGGGTCGAGGCTATTCTGGGTTGTACGCTGAATACTACTGTGGTGTAAATCCACCAGATATAACTGCAGTTCATCTTGCTCGTCGCTTGCGGCGACAATAGCGCGATTAGCAATCATACCGTGTAAGACCGCTGATTTACTGCCATTGAGGGTGTCGTTACTTACGCGGCAGGATGACTTATCGCTGCCAATCGCCACCGTGCTAATGACTTCTCCGCTTGCCAGTTCTGGTAGCCATTCAGCTTGTTGTTGCTCTGATGCTGCAGCTTTGATGATTTCGGTGCCGAGATACACCGAGGCGATAAACGGCACCGGCGCCAGAGAGCGGCCCAATTCGGTAGCGATAACGCATAGTTCGAGATAGCTGAGGCCGAGACCGCCGTGCTGCTCTGGGATACTAATAGCTGGCCAGCCCAAGGCAATAATTTGCTGCCATAAGGCCTCATCAAAGCCGCTGTTGGTATCAATAACGTGGCGTACAACGCTGCTATTGCACTCTTTCGCTAACATTGATCGCGCTTGATCCTGGATATTTTTCTGGTCGTCAGAAAAGTCGAAATTCATAGCTTGCCCCTTTGCATCTGACGCGGAATTACGATGTTCCGAAGCTTAGGCGGCTGGCTAATAAGGCACAATAGCAAAATTGACCAAGAGAATACCGGATGGGGCCAGCGGGCAAATTGCCCGCTGTGATTAAAGCGCTAGTGCTTTGAGGCTGGCTTTGAATTGTTCTTTCGTAGAGGGCAATTGGCGATAGGAAAGTACCAGCCGACCGACAATTGGAATGAGGTCGTTGAGGTCTACGCTGCGATTGTTACGCGTGTTGTAGGCTTCTAATGGTTCTTTTAGTAGCTCGCGCCAGTGCTCAACAGACTCATCTGTGTCTATATGCGGTGCCGTTTCTGGGCCATTCGCACCCGAAACGAGATCCAATTTACCGGCTTCAGGCGGCTTATAGCTGGCAGCAAACCAAATGCATTCTTCGAGCATTAACGGGAAGTTATTGTCGTAAAGTTTGGCAATATCGTAAATCTTGGTGAACATCCGTTCGCGCTCGATATCAATTAGCGCGGCAATGATGTCCGACTTACCGTTAAAATAGCGATATACCGTGCGACGAGTGACGTTCGCGACTTTGGCTACATCTTCTATCGTCGTGGATTTGATGCCTTTGGTAATGAAACAATCAACGGCAGATTTGAGAAGGATTTTTTTACCAGTATCGAGATCATCTACTCTGGCTCCGTTTCCCCAGCGTTTGTTTGTTTTCATCCTTTGCACCTTGCTAAATTTGCATTGTCACTATCTTAGCATGTTGTAATCTTGTCTTTGCGTCTAAAAGGTGCTTATTTCATAGGGGATTGTACGTAGTTTTGCTGTTAAATTTACCCGTCTCGCCCTTGTCGGCTGGGTGACAGTGCTAACATTGCTCGGCATAATGTCGATCATTCACAAAGAATTAAGAGGCCATTATGCAATATGCGAATATCACAGGCTGGGGAAAATGTTTGCCACCTGCGGTGCTTAGCAACGAAGATTTGGCCACGTTTTTAGATACCTCCGACGAGTGGATCTCAACACGTACAGGCATAAAAGAGCGCCGTATTTCCCATGTGTCTACCGCGACGCTCGCCAGTTTAGCGGCTAAGCGTGCCGTGGCTGTTGCGGGGTTAGATGCAACCGAATTAGATATGGTGATTTTAGGCACAGCGTGTCCCGACACATTAATACCTAATGCGGCATCTTTTGTTCAGGCCAGTATCGGCGCGGTGAATGCGGCGGTTTTTGACCTCAATGCCGCGTGCACCGGCTTTGTATACGGTTTGAGTATCGGCACCGCTATGATTCGCAGCGGCGCGATGAAAAAGGTGTTGGTCATTGGCGCTGACCGTATTCCTTACTTTCTCGATTACACGATACGGGATGTATCGGTGCTGTTTGGCGATGGTGCTGGCGCGGTGGTCTTAGAGGCCTGCGATGAAGAGTGCGGTTTAATCGCGGAAAAATTGGGCTGCGACGGCGAAGCGCGAGATATATTAGCGGCGCGAGATTCGGGTACGGTACGCGAGCGCTTTGCTGGCGTTGACGGTTTTTTTGATGTGAATTTTGAGGGCCAAGAAATTTTCAAACGGGCGGTTCGCGGTATGGGGCAGGCTATCACCTGTGTGCTGGAGAAGTTAGCATTAGAGCCCGAGCAAATCGACCTCTTGGTTCCGCATCAAGCAAATTTAAGAATTATCGATACCTTGGCGAAACGAATGAAATCGCCACCGGAAAAGGTAGTGATTAATATAGAGAAGTACGGCAATACGTCTGCTGCTACCGTACCGATTGCTCTATGCGAAGCTTTGGAAGAGGGACGTATTCAACCGGGTGATAAAATTTTAACCGCCGCCTTTGGCGCGGGGTTAACCTGGGGCGCCGCGGTCATTAAATGGGGCTCACGGATTACGCCATTGGCCGAGTGTCACGACGAGCTGCCAGAAAATGACAAAACAGCCCTGGAATTAATTATGCCTTGGGTTGAGGGCTGCCGAGCGGCAGTGGCGGAAAAAGCGAAGTAGTTTTTCTCACCGGTAATAAAAAAGGCCGCTACATTCGCGCGGCCTTTTTTATTGCTGTTTTAAGTGCTTGCTAATGTTGCGCAGGCTTTTCCAGCACGAACTGATAAACATCGATGGAATTACCCCGGAAGCCACCCTCGCAATAAGTTAAATAGTAATGCCACATTCTTTGAAAGCGCTTATCAAAGCCCAGCGGCGCGATCTCTTCCCATCGCTGATGGAATTTATCGCCCCACTCACGGAGGGTGCGGGCATAATCTAGGCCGAAGGCTTCTTCATCGGCCACGCTCAAGCCAGCTAGTTCCGCTTGTTCCTTGAAGATATCTGGTGTTGGCAGCATTCCACCTGGGAAAATATAGGTCTGAATGAAGTCGGGATTAGTGCTGTACTGCGCAAAACGTTTGTCTTCAATGGTGATAATTTGGACCGAGGCTTTGCCGCCTGGCTTGAGGCGCTTGCAGACGGTTTCGAAGTAATTTGGCCAATATTTTTCGCCCACTGCTTCTAGCATCTCGATAGAGACAATGTGGTCGTACTCACCTTTGGTATCGCGATAGTCGGTTAGGCTGAATTCGGCACTGCCTACCGTCGCAGCCTTTGCCAAGCGCTGTTGAGCAAACTCTAGCTGTCGCTCAGAAAGCGTGATGCCATGCAGGGAGACTTTCTTTTGGCTGCAAACTTGTTCAGCAAACCCGCCCCAGCCGCAGCCAATTTCGAGAATGCGGTCGCCGTCTTTGATATCAAGCAGATCGATGATTCGCTGATATTTAGCGTACTGCGCTTCGGCGAGCGTTTGATGATCGTCGGTGTAATAGGCGGCTGAGTAGGTCATGCTCGGATCTAGCCACTGCTGGTAAAACTCATTACCTAAGTCGTAGTGATAGGAAATATTGCGTCGGCTGCCTCGTTTGCTATTGGCATTGCGTTGATGTCGCCACTTTTGGAAGGCGCCCTCGATTTTGCCACTGTCTAGCATGCCGCCAAAATAGTCTTCGTTAATGACAATCCATTCCACTAACATCGCGACGTCGGGGCTGTCCCAGTCGCCATCCATATACGCTTCGCTCCAGCCCACTGAGCCGCCGGTAAAGGCTTTGCGCACAGCCTTCCAGTTGTGCAGCACAATTACGGGGTTGAAATGATCGCAGGGGTGTTCGCCGAATTCGATGCTGTTGCCGTTGGGCAGTGTGAGCCGCAAAACACCTCGTTTTGCATGTGATAGTGGGGCGAGAACTTTCGCAACCATTTGCTGTTGGCGCTTCGCCCACCAGCCAGAACCGATATTATTTTCGAGAGCAGCAGTGGCTGTCTTCATAGTGAACCCTTAGCGTTTTCTATCACAATTATTGCTCAATACGTGAAACTGACGCTTTCGGTTCAGCTGGGCGAGGTACTAATTTCACGCCTTTGATAAAAAGTCTTAGGGCTTCCCAGTGAATACCGACAACGGCCTTAATTGTCATTAACGGCAAGCTGATAAAATTTCTAAGTAACTCCCGATCTGAGAAAGGACGTCTTTCGCCCCGAAATACCGCGTGAAGAAGCGGTTTTTCATGCTCGGTCTCGCGAATTGCCAAGCTGATACGCTCCGTTGGTAGGTGCATTCTAAAATGATAGCGCACAGCCATGGGAATAAATGGAGATACGTAAAAATTTTTATCACACTGCTGGCGAACTATGCCTTTGCCTTGATCGCTTTCAGATACGGGGATTAAGTAGGTATGGCGCTGCTTAAAAGTGTTGCTGACTTCGTACAAGATAGCGAACAGTTGCAAATCGTCACCGTAGCAATAATAAACGCTCAGCGGATTGAAGGTGAATCCTAAAATGCGCGGGTAGCAGAGTAGGCTTGCGGACTTAAGAGGGGTATTTACGCCGTGCTCGAGTAGGGTGCGCTCAAGATATTCGCGCGGCGCTTCACCGCTGCCATTGCCGACGTCGCGATTATAAAAGCTAAAGAAGTTAAATCTATTAAAAGAGAACAGCTTGCAGCGGCGCGCCGTCTCATCCAGTTTGTCCAGGTCGAATAAAAAGCTGCTCATGCGATACACAAAGCGATGTTTGCGGGGGTAGAAGCGATGGTGCATCACTTCTCCACAGTATATTGCCGTGTGATCGTCTGCAGTCATGCCGCAGCGGTTAAGGTGCTTGCGGCGTGCACGTGGATGCGGTCGCTGGCCTGTTCCGTATTCCAAGGCCGCGAAACGCCACCTAATTGTTCGGCGACGGCGAGGCCTGATTGAATACCATCTTCGTGGAAGCCATAGCCAAAATAGCTGCCACAAAACCAGGTACGCTGTTTGCCCTGCAGGCTCCAAAGGTGTTTTTGCGCATTGAGGGCGGCATCGTCGAACACCGGATGTTGGTAGCTAAACTGCTCGTAAACCAAATGTTTTCTCGGAGTGCGTAGCGGGTTTAGGGTAACAATTAATTGCTCGTGACAGGGCAAGTGCTGCAGGGAATTCATCCAGTAGCTAACCGATACTTTGCTACCCTCTTGCTCTCTGTCGGCGAGATAGTTCCAGCTCGACCACACTTCACCGAGCACTGGCATCAGCTTTTCATCGCGGTGCAGTACGGCGTCATTTTGCTCGTAGGCAAAGGCACCGAGTAGGCGTTTTTCATCGGCATTTGCATCGTCGAGCATCGCTAGCGATTGATCGGCGTGACCGGCCATCACGACATGGTCAAAGCGGTGATTTTCACCATTGTTGTCGGTGATTATGACGTGGTCGTGAAAGCGACGCACCTTGGCCACTTTGCAGTTTAGTCGGATATCGCCAGTGAAGGTTTGCTGAATACGCTTTACGTACTCCCGCGAGCCGCCTATGACCGTTTGCCACTGGGGGCGTTCGTTAACTTGTAGCAAGCCGTGATTGTCACAGAACCGCAGAAAGGTTTTGGCTGGGTAGGCCATGAATTTTTCGACCGGCGTTGACCAAATGGCGGCTCCCATCGGGAGCAGGTGGTCTTGGCAAAAGCCGGGACCAAATTTTTCACGCTCTAGCAACTCGCCCAAGGACATATCGTCTGGCAGTGAATGCAGCCAAGCGGCGCTTTGTTTATAAAAGCGCAGGAGGTCTCGGATCATGCCCCAAAATCGCGGCCGGAAGAGATTTCGTTTTTGAGCAAACAAAGTCGATATTGAATTAGAGCCACTATATTCCAAGCGGCCTTTATCTAACGAGACGCCGAAGGACATATCAGTGCCTTGATAGACAACGCCTAGCTCTTTGAATAGGGCGATCAAGTTGGGATAGCAGCGTTGATTAAACACGATAAAGCCGGTATCGACGGCAACCGTGCCAGCGCTGGTCATTACATCAACAGTATTGGTGTGACCGCCTAGGCGCGAGTCTTGCTCGAACAAGGTGACCTTGTGATGCTTGCCGAGTAGCCACGCGCTGCTCAGGCCAGAAATTCCCGAGCCTATGACGGCAATATTAAGAGGCGCGCTTGGTGTTAGTGTTTGCATATAAATATCAGTGATCTCACAATCTCGTTGTTACGTATACCGCCCTTGATCAGATCACTTTGCGTGGGTCTGTAATGGGCCGTCCTTGGCCGCTACGGAGTTTGTATGCGGAGTCCTTTAGCCTTTTGGCGATTTTTTCGCTATGCGCTGCCCGGTTTGCCGCTGGCGGCATTGGGGCTGCCGTTTTATATCTATGCTCCGCTGTGGTTGGCTGAGCAAGGTGGCTATGGTTACACCGTGGTGGGAACCATATTTATTCTAGCTCGCATTAGCGATGTTGCCAGTGACCTGCCTGTTGGCGCTTGGGTAGATCGTCGCGGCAGTCGTCGAGTACTGTGGTTGGGCTCTTGGCTTTTAATCGCTGCCAGCGCAATGTCATTGGCATTTATTCCTCATCCGTGGCCTCCAAGCATACTGGCGCTCGCGCTGGTATTACTCATGCTGGGCTGGACGGGCATTACTGTACCGTGGTTGGCCTTACCTGTGAACCTTTCACAACACAATATGGATCGTCTGCGTTATAACAGTAGTCGCGAGGGCATGCTGTTATTCGGTACGTTAATAGCGATGTTAGCGCCCGCGCTCGTGGCGCCGTCATCTCTACCCTCAGCACTAATCGTTTTGCTAGCGGGGCTGTTTGTTGCCGTTTATTTGCAAGGTAGTCAGGGTTTTTCTGCCGGCTCGGATAGTACCCTAAGTTTTAAGGTCTTGCTGGCTGATTATCGGGTGAGGAGCCTAGCGCTGCCCTGGTTTGTGAACATGTTCGCAAATGCGATACCCGGAGCAGTCTTACTGTTGTTTATGCGAGAGGTATTAGATGCCGAAGATGCGGTGCCGATGGCGCTGCTTAGCTATTTTTTAGCGGGTTTAATTGGCGTGCCGTTTTGGTATTTTCTGGCGAAAAAGCTGGGTGACCTGCGCTCTTGGCGAATTGGTCTGTGCTGTTCGGCATTGCTGTTTAGTTTTGCAGCGTTGCTTGGCGAAGGCGATGTTTACTGGTTTATCGCGATTAGTGTTGGTACTGGCTTGATGCTGGGTGCAGATCAGGCTCTACCTTCAGCGATGCAAACCGGCCTGGCACAAGCTTTGTCTAAAGAGCACGGGGGTGCCGCGCTGGGGGCAAGAATGTTTGCGCTGTGGAGTATGCTGAGCAAAGCGGCAATGGGCTTGGCAGTGGGTGTGTCGTATTTATGGCTGGGTAGTCAGGTAAACATCGATGTGCCGCCAGTGTGGGCAATTACGGCCGCCTACGTGCTTGCGCCGGTAGTCCTGAAATTATTCGTTTTTTATTTGCTGGGGCGCGAATCAGTGGCTTGGCTTGGAAAGAGGGCAGATGTATGAATCGCAAGCAAAAAGTGTGTGGCGGGGTTTGGCGCGGGGCCTGGCTCAATTCTCTGATTATGACGGGCGTGATATTCATGCAAGGTGTTGCCCATGCCACCGAGTGGCAAACGGTCAGCAGTGAGACCTACACCTTGTTGTGGAAAGACCTGACTTTTACCCGATTACAAGTAGATCCTCAGCAAGCATTGCCCGAGAACGGTGATATTTTAAAACCGAGTTATGCAAAGCAAATTATTATTGAATACAAGGTCGGTGTGTCCGCCGAACGTTTTCAGAAAATGACCAATAAAGCTTTAGACGGTGCGTTTAGCGAGCAGGAGTTGGCGCCGGCAGCTGCCGATATTGCTCGCTTTTGCAGCTGGTATTTAGCGGTAGAGAAGGGAGATCACTACCAACTTACCTGGGTGCCAGACGAGGGGCTTGGCTTGGCTTTGAATGGCCGGCAGCTGGGCATTATTAGCTCACCTGAGTCGGCGTCGATCATTTTGAGCGTGTGGTTGGGTCGAGCGGCGGTAAGTGAGGAGCAGCGCGACACCATGCTTGCCGCATGGCGCGAGGCTTTAACTGGCTAGCTGTGAATCGATACGTTGACTACCCTCCAAATTGGAAGGTAGTCACTGCGGCTAGCGTTTTCGAAGTATGAGACTGCCGATAGAGTAGCCGGCACCGAAGGAGCAAATCACGCCGATATCGCCAGCGGCTAAATCTTCATGATGTTTTGCAAACGCAATGATCGAACCCGCTGACGCGGTGTTGGCATACTCGTCGAGAACAATCGGTGCCTCTTCGAGGGTGGCGTCACGACCCAGTAACCGTCTGCTTATCAAGAGATTCATATTGATATTGGCTTGATGCAGCCACCAGCGTTTCAACTCGGCGACTTGAATACCGTTGCTGTGCAAATGAGTCTCAATGTGGTCGGCGGCCATGGGGCACACTTCTTTAAAGACTTTGCGACCATTTTGGTGGAATAGCATATCCGCAGCATAGGGATCTTGGTCGGTTGTCCGCGACGTGTAGCCAAAGTTTGAGCGAATGTTATTGGAGTACGCCGTCACACATTTGGTGCTTACCACATCGAAGGCGTGGGCAGATTGGCACGATTCGCTGCTCTCGACCACCACGGCTGTTGCCACGTCGCCAAAGATAAAGTGGGAATCCCTATCCATGTAATTAACTTGCGGAGAGGTGAGTTCAGGGCTAATGACTAATACACCTTTTGACGTGCCGCATTTTATTGCGTCAACGGCTCGCTGCAAGCCAAAAGTGGCTGCCGAGCACGCGACTAGCATATCAAAACCAAAACCTTCGATTCCTAAGGCCGCTTGTACTTCAATCGCAATCGCGGGATAGGAGCGTTGAGTGTAGGCACAGGACACAATGACCATATCAATATCAGCAGCAGTTTTATTTGCGGCTATAAGCGCCTTTTTTGCTGCGGAAATAGCCATCTCTGCTTGATGCGAGACCTGCTCATCATCGCGTACTTCCAGCAGCGGGCGCATACGATGGATATCTAAAATACCCTCTTTTGAATAGGCGTAGCGGCTTTTGATGCCAGATGCTTTTTCAATAAAGGCTGCAGTGGAAAGTGGCTTAGCGTCTAACTCGCCCGCTTCAATAGCAGCGTGATTCTCGTGGTTAAAGTGTTCGGCCCACGCGTTGTAGCTACTTACGAGTTCTTCGTTGCTAATGCTATTTGCTGGGGTCCATAGGCCCACTCCGCTAATAACGACTGAGGAGTTCATGTTTGTAATCCCGATATTATTTTAAAGTGGCCTATACACAATTGTTGCTTTGCTCTCTGTCAGCTCTACTTTTGCTTAAATCGTAGCCAAAGCGCTCGCTCGGCCCTGTCCTATTGCGTGCGATCTTTCTTTGTCAGAGAACAAAATTCCAGTTCGTGTAAGGGTCTCTTTCAATTAGTTAGAGGCGAGAGTGTGGCTGACATCGTTGATGCAGTCCATATTTTGGTATAACTAAATTAAATTTAGGCCGCGTCGTTACTGGTCTATGTGTGAACTTTCGATCGCCGGCTTTGCCTCATTAATGCAATAGTCACTGCGACAGCGTAGCATGGTAAGCACTATTCACTGATCTAAACGTTTGTATCGCAAACCACTACAGCTCAGAGAGGGTACTATGATTGGCCTGTTAGCATTTCTTGCAATTGTTATTGTCACCGCCTTAATTTTTTCTTTCCAGTTATCTCGGCGTCGCGGCTGCGCGGTGTTTGTTGGCGCCTGGTTGCTGGCTGGTTTGTGCAGTGACTTCTTTGTTCATCCCATCGTTTTACTGGTCTTGTTGGCCGTGCTGGCGGTGATTGTTGTCGACAGCTTAAGAATCCGTTTTATCAGCGCACCGGCAAAAGTGGCATTGAAAAAAATGATGCCCGCGATGAGCAGTACTGAGCGCGAGGCGCTGGATGCCGGCACCACCTGGTGGGAAAAAGATTTATTTTCCGGTCATCCCGATTGGTCTAAGTTCGAGGCGATCGAGCTTTCAACACTTAGCGAAGCAGAGCAAGCCTTCCTTGATAATGAAACCGCAGAGCTCTGCGAGATGCTCGACGAGTGGCAAATTCATCATCACGATAAAGACCTCTCGCCAGCGGTGTGGCAGTTCATAAAAGACAAAGGTTTTCTCGGCCTGATCATTCCCAGTGCATACGGCGGTCTCGAATTTACGCCTTACGCGCAAAGCCGCGTTGTGAGCAAAATTGCCAGTCGCTCGACAGTGGCGGCGGTCAGCGTGATGGTGCCCAATTCATTAGGTCCCGGCGAGCTGTTGCTGAAATACGGAACCGATGAGCAAAAAGACTTTTGGCTGGCGCGTTTGGCTAAGGGCGAAGAAGTGCCCTGTTTTGGTTTGACCAGTCCCGAGGCGGGCTCGGATGCCGGCGCGATTCCCGATACCGGCGAGGTCTGCGAACAAGAATACAACGGCGAAAAAGTTCTGGGCGTAAAACTCAATTTTTCAAAACGCTGGATTACCCTTGCGCCGATCGCGACGGTTGTGGGGTTGGCATTTCGCCTCAGCGACCCCGACGGATTAATAGGTGACGAGGTTGAGCGCGGTATTACCTGCGCGCTGGTTCCCGCAGATTTGGCGGGGGTGGAAATCGGTCGCCGTCATTATCCCGGTTCGGCATTTATGAATGGCCCGATAACCGGTGTCGATGTCTTTATACCCATGTCGATGTTGATTGGTGGGAAAAAATATATCGGCCAAGGCTGGATGATGCTGGTGGAGTGTTTGGGTGCTGGGCGCGGTATTTCACTGCCCGCACTATCCACTGCCGGTGGCGAAATGAGCTATTTAATGGTCGGTGCTTTCGCGCGAATTCGACGCCAGTTTGGCATTTCGGTTGGCAAGTTTGAGGGTGTTCAAGAAGCCAGCGCAGACATTGCGGCGGGTGCGTATATGCTAGAAGCCTATCGTGCCCTAGTGACTCGCGCCTTGGCTGATGGCGCGCCGTCGGTCTTAACGGCGATGGCCAAATATCACGCGACGGAAACCATGCGCAGTCTGATTAATCACAGCATGGATATTCTGGGTGGTCGGGCTATTCAAATGGGGCCAAGAAATTTTATGGCGCTGGTTTACCAGACTATTCCCATCGCGATTACCGTTGAGGGCGCAAATATTCTTACCCGCTCGATGATTATATTCGGACAGGGAGCGATGCGTTGTCACCCCTATTTGGCGGATGAACTTGAAGCCCTGTCTGATGACAGCGATGGCGCTTTAGAGCGCTTTGATGGCTTGCTTAGCGCTCACTTAGCGCACACCGCTGGCGTGTTTAGTCGCGGATTTTTGCAGGGTTTGACGGCGAGCAAGTTTTCAAAAACGGATTGCGGAAATAGCGCTTTGTCGGCGCGCTGGTATCCTAGAATTGATCGCTACAGTGCCGTATTTGCGGCGACGGCGGACTTTGCATTACTGCTACTGGGTGGTGATCTTAAACGTCGGGAATTACTGTCGGCGCGACTTGGGGACGTGCATAGTCAGCTTGTTATCGCCTGCGCTATTCTCAAATTTCATGATAGTCAGCATGCCAGCGAAGCTAATACGCTACATGCGGAGTTTGCCTTAAAACGCAGTTTTACAGCATTAAATAAAGCGCTAATGGGCTTTTATCAAAATATGCCACAGCGTTGGATGGGTTGTGTGTTACGCGTAGTATTTTTCCCCTGGGGTGTGCCGAGCTTTGACGTGTCGGATAATGATATTCGCGATTTGGGCGATATGATTATGACCCAAAATCCGGTGCGGTCGATATTGGCAGATGCGGTACATATGAGCGACAACGACGAGGACGCCCAAGGCCGTATTCATCGCGCTTTTCAATTGTTGAGTGAAATTGAAAACGACTACGATGCGGTTCTTCATGGCAAATTGCCAGGCGATAGCTTTGCTGAAAAATTACAATCGGCAGTGGCGGCTGGTCTGATAACTGAGCAGCAGTCGCAGCGGCTTGCAGAGTACGATGAACGCCGTTATGACTGCTTGCTGACCGATGCCTTCGACGCCAAACTGAACGATATTGATGTGCGTCCGGTTCGGCCATAGTGTGCGGAGTGGTAGGTGGAAAAAATATTTACCGATCAGAATTTGATGTTGGTTGTGAATGTGCAAAATCTGTTGTTGGCAGAGGGAATAGCTGGCGAACTGCGCAATACGTATGCAGGTGGCGCGTCCGGAAGCTTGGCCTTCACAGACGTGTGGCCAGAGTTGTGGATTGATGAGCGACATTTGGCCAAGGCAAAAAGCTTGTTGGCAGAGTTGAGCCAGCGGCCAGAGCAGGCTTGGGTTTGTTCTCGTTGTGACGAAGAGAGCCCGAGCAGTTTTGATTTTTGCTGGCAGTGCGGCGAACCGTCGCCCAGTTCAGGGCCATAGGTTTTGCGCTTGAATACTACCACAAAAATTAGGGGTAATTGCCTATCAAAAGTTGACCGTTTCTAGGCTATATTACGCCTACTGTCTTTTTAGCGGCTACTTGCTGAGAAGATAATGGGACGGGTTTTGTCTTCTGTTGCGTGAAGATACAGCCAAATTTAAAGGGGCCATTTGGCCCCTTTTTTTTATGCACTCAAAATAGTGGATTAAAGCTGGTTTATATCCCGCACTGCACCTTTGTCGGCGCTGGTGACCATTTTGGCATAGGCTTTAAGGGCTGCTGATACTTTGCGCGGCCGCTCGTTCACGGGCTTCCAGCCATCGGCGCCTTTGGCGTCCATCGCTTTGCGGCGTTTATTGAGCTCACCCTCGTCGATCAGCACGTTAATGCCGCGATTCGGTATGTCGATTCGAATAATATCGCCCTGTTCCACCAAGCCAATAGCGCCGCCAGCAGCTGCCTCTGGCGAAGCGTGACCGATGGATAAGCCCGATGTGCCTCCAGAGAAGCGGCCGTCAGTTAATAGCGCGCAGACTTTGCCCAGTCCCTTGGATTTGATATAGCTGGTTGGGTATAGCATCTCTTGCATACCGGGGCCGCCTTTGGGGCCTTCGTAGCGAACGATAACCACATCGCCGGCTTTAACTCGGTCGTGGAGAATATCGTCTACCGCGCCTTCTTGGCTCTCGCAGATGTGCGCGGGGCCCTCAAATACCAAGATGCTTTCATCAACACCGGAGGTTTTTACGACGCAGCCGTCCTCAGCGATATTGCCGAAAAGTACCGCTAAGCCACCTTCTGTAGAAAAGGCATTCTCTAAATTGCGGATACAGCCATTTTCGCGGTCGGCGTCCAGTGAGCCCCAGCGTGTGTCTTGGCTAAAGGCAGTTTGGGTTGGGATGCCGGCGGGGCCTGCTTTGAAGAAATTTTTCACGGCATCGTTATCGGTGCTCATGATGTCCCACTGGGCAACGGCGGCGCCCATGGTGCTGGCGTGTACTGTCGGCAGGTTAGGTTCGAGTAAACCGGCGCGATGGAGTTCACCGAGAATAGCGAATACGCCACCGGCGCGATGCACGTCTTCCATATGGTAGAGCGGCGTATTTGGCGCAACCTTGCAAAGCTGCGGTACTTCACGAGACAGTTTGTCGATGTCTTTTAAGGTGAAGTCCAGCTCGGCTTCTTGGGCTGCCGCAAGCAAGTGCAAAATAGTATTGGTTGAGCCGCCCATGGCGATATCCAGCGCCATGGCATTTTTAAAGGCGTCGTAGGAGGCAATGCTGCGCGGCAGCACGCTGTCGTCATCTTCTTCGTAGTAGCGCTTGGCGAGTTCGACAATACGGCGGCCGGCTTCTAAGAATAACTTTTTACGGTCTGCGTGGGTGGCTAGCATTGAGCCATTGCCAGGCAGCGACAAGCCGAGGGCTTCGGTTAAACAGTTCATGGAGTTAGCAGTGAACATGCCGGAACACGAGCCGCAGGTAGGGCAGGCGGAGCGCTCATACTCGGCGACTTTTTCGTCGGTGGCGCTGTCGTCGACGGCGATAACCATGGCGTCAACCAAGTCGAGCTTGTGCTCAGAGAGCTTGGTTTTACCCGCTTCCATTGGTCCGCCAGAGACGAATACCACGGGAATGTTTAAGCGCAGCGCTGCCATCAACATGCCGGGGGTGATTTTGTCGCAGTTGGAAATACACACCATGGCATCGGCGCAGTGGGCGTTGACCATGTATTCGACAGAATCGGCGATAATGTCTCGGCTGGGCAGGCTGTACAGCATACCGTCGTGACCCATGGCGATACCGTCGTCGACCGCGATGGTGTTGAATTCTTTGGCGACACCGCCGGCTTCTTCAATTTCTCGGGCGACTAGCTGACCCATGTCCTTTAGGTGGACGTGGCCGGGCACAAATTGCGTAAATGAGTTAACCACGGCAATGATTGGCTTCTCGAAGTCACCGTCTTTCATGCCGGTGGCGCGCCACAATGCGCGTGCCCCCGCCATATTGCGGCCGGAAGTGGTGGTTTTAGAACGATATACAGGCATAAATTCCTCTTTGGCGATCGCCGAGCCGTGTCGTGCATAGAGTATAAAAGCGCGTCAGTTTAACACATAGCCCCGTGTCGTCGCATGGACGAATCCGCCATACTCTGGGCTCTAATGTGCAATTGTCTGCGTACATTGGCAAGATGATCTACTTTGTAATTGCAGTAATCAAATTTTGCTTGGTTTGTCGCGATTGCAGTTACTATGAAATTCACAGCGGGAGTTAAGAAATGGATGAGGCACTGGGTGCAGTAAATAGTGTGGCACCCGATTGGCTGGGCGTTTGGGGCCCTTTTGCCGTCGTCATGCTCCTTTTGTTCGGCGTTTGGTTTTTTACCCGCAAGATATTTGCAGTTCAAAAAGATCACGGTGCGGATATTCGCTACCGCGAACAGGGCACCAAGCTGGTATTTCGCTTAAGCGGGTTACTGCTGGGGATCACTACCTTCCCGATGGAAAGCGAGCTGCGGGGCCAGTTGTTGAGCTTGGTGGGTTTGCTACTCAGTGCCGCTATTGCGCTGTCTTCTACCTCGGTGATGGGCAATTTAATGGCGGGTTTTATGCTGCGCACGGTCAATAGCTTTCGCGCCGGTGACTACATTGAATTTCGCAATGAATTGGGCCGCGTATCGCAGCGTGGCTTGCTGCACGTCGAGTTTCAGAACGAAACCAGCGAGCTGGTGACGGTACCGAATTTATTGTTAGTGCAAGAACCCTACAACGTAGTGCGGTCATCCGGCACGGTGGTGTCTGCCGAAGTGTCACTGGGTTACGACGTTGATCGCCGCGATATAGAAACGGCGCTGTTAAAAGCGATTGAGGCTGCGGAACTGGGTGACGGCTTTGTGCAAATTCGCAATCTTGGCGACTTTTCGGTTAATTACCGCGCCAGCGGCTGGTTGAAAGAGGCGGGGCTTTTGGTTAGTGCGCGCTCCCGATTGCGAGGCAAAATGCTAGATGCGCTGCACGACGCTGGAATTGAGATTGTGTCGCCGTCATTTATGAATCAGCGACCTTTGCCACCGGAATTAAAATTTATTCCAACCCGGAAAAAAGTAAATATGCCGGAAGAAGATAAAAACGGACACGCTGAGGAAATCCTGTTTAGCAAAGCAGAAGTGGCCAGCGCCGTTGAAAATCTTGAGGCAAAAATAAAAAAATTGAAGGAAAAATTAAAAATCGAGCCGATAGAGGGTGAGGAAGATATAGATCGAGACGCAGTCAAAGAAGAGCTATCGGCCTTAACCGAAGAGCTTGAGACGGCGCGGGAAAATGCCAAGGTAGAAGCTGCGCGAGATCGTCACGGAAAGGATGAAGACGATACTGAGGAAGTAGAGGAGGAAAAACCGCTAAAAAAATAGGCTAGGCAATAGGATTGTTACCGAAAATGATAATAGCGATGCCCAGCTTTTGTATAAGTGACTCGTTCAAAGTGATGAAGATCCAGCACGAATAAGGCCCGTTCTCGGCGTAGCAAGTTTAGCGCCGGTTTGAGCGATAAAAATTGAAAGCGCTGAACAAAGGTGAACGCTATGGATCAAGAAAAGCGTAGGGGAGATGCTCCTATTCCACAGGGCGCGGCAGACATGCTAAATGAGCTGCAACAACTGGCATTGCGCCAAATGGAGGGCTTTGGTTGGCGACTTCATTTTATCAGGAGGCCACTTTTCCAAGAGCGGGTTGTGGTGGTGATTGACGCATCTGGCGAGAATATTGGTATCTTAGAGGAAGATGGCAGCATCAATATGTCGCCCGCCATCGCCCATCGCTAATTAGTAATCCCTATTTACCGATTTGGGTTTTTATCCAATCTGTTAACGCGAGTCCTGTACCCATCGGCCAAGGGTTAATGTCTGCTGGGGCGACAATTTTGTAATCATCTAATTCGTGGTTGAGTTTTATCTCGCCGGCAGCTTTTACGTGGTAGGCAATAATGACCTGATTTTGCTGCGCAAATGGGTAGACCCCAACCAGTGATGTCTCCAAGGCATGTAGATTTAGTTCTTCCATGGTTTCACGGCGCGCGCATTCCTCGGGATCTTCGCCAGCTTCTAAAAAACCGGTGATAATAGAATAGAACGTTTTTGGCCAGGTCACGTTATGGGCCATAACTACACCGCCCTCTACTTCAACAATCATGGCGACCACCGGTACGGGATTGTTCCATAATACAAACCCACAAGCGGGATCTGGACAACCCTTGCGGATTTCACTATCGATCAATCGTTCGGCAATGGGGCTGGCGCATTGGGGGCAGAAATTCATGGAGCAACCTCGAGATTGTTGTTGGGTAATATAGTCAATTCACAGATTTTGCCACAGAGCGGCGGTATGCGACTATGTTTGTGGTAAATCAGTGGCTTACTTACCCTTAATTCAGACACAAGCGGTATCTTGGTATGGATCTTAAATTAAAGAATAAAATCGCCTTGGTGACCGGAAGTAATCGCGGCACTGGCGAAGTGATTGCTCAAACTCTCGCCAGAGAAGGTGCAGTCGTTGTTTTTCATGGCAACGAAGAAGGTGCCGCTGAGCAAGTAGCGGCTGGTATCGAGAATGCGCATGCGGTGTGGGGCGACATAGCTACCGATGCAGGTTGCGATCAAGTATTGCAACAAACCCAAAGCGCGGTGGGTACAATTGATATTTTGGTAAACAATTATGGCACTGCAACGGCGGGTAAGTGGGCGGTAAGCAACACCGAAGGTTGGTTGGATATGTACCAGAAAAATGTGCTGTCGGCGGCACGTTTGATTCAGGGCTTCAGCCCTGCAATGCGTGAAAAAGGTTGGGGGCGAATTGTTCAGCTGGGCACGATCGGCAGTCATCAACCCAATAGCATCATGCCGCATTATTACGCCTCCAAAGGTGCATTGGCGACGATGAGTGTGAGCTTGACTAAAGAGTTGAGTCATACCGGTATTACCGTTAACACCATCTCGCCAGGTTATATTCGCACTGCAGAATTGGAAGCGGGCTTTCGACGTCGCGCGGAGAAAAAGGGCTGGGGTGATGATTGGAATGATATTGTGAAAAATATTGTTGCAACGGAATATCCAAATCCCAGCGGTCGTATTGCAGAGCGTCAGGAAGTCGCAGACTTGGTCGCGTTTATTTGCAGCGATCTAGCGGGTTTTATCAATGGCCAGAATATTCGCATCGACGGTGGTGCGGTGGCGTATGTGTGACATCATTCGCGCTACATCAGTCGGTTAAGAACTCCGCGAGTACAGAGTCCAGCATATCGTAGCCGCGTGGTGTTGGTGAGTAATTGCCGCCAACGAGTTGCAGCAAACCAGTGCTGATAAATTTATCGATGGTGTGGTTTATCGTCTGCCAAGCCAAGCCAGTGCGAGATTCAAACAAGGACGCGGAGAATCCTGTCTGCAGACGCAGCGCATTCATCATAAATTCTAGTGGTAAATCCGCCCGGGCAATGATGTCAGTTTTACTTGTTCTAGACGGTGCGCGACTCAAATAATCTTCCGGCTTGCGGGTTTTTTGATAGCGAATAAGCTCGCCATTCACTTGACTGATTTTGCCGTGCGCGCCAGCACCAATTGCGAGATAGTCACCAAATTGCCAGTAGTTAAGATTGTGTCGCGCTTGGTGGCCAGCCTTGGCAAAAGCAGATACTTCATAGCGGCCGAAACTTGATTCGGCCAAAAGATCGAAACCGGCACTTTGAATGCGGTGCATTTCCGTTTCTACGGGTAGGCTCGGCGGTCTTTTAAAAAACTCGGTATTGGGTTCGATGGTAAGTTGATACCAACTAATGTGGGGTGCACCGGCGTCAATGGCAATCTGCAAATCACGCAAGGCATCGTCTTGGGTTTGATCATTGAGGCCGTGCATAAGATCAACATTAAAATTATCGAAGCCGGCATTTCTTGCGCAGGCTATTGCTCTCAGGGCGTCATCGTTGCTGTGTATTCTGCCTAGTTTTTGAAGCTGCTTGGCATCAAAGCTTTGCACGCCAATGGATAGACGGTTGATTCCCGCATGGCGATAACCGTCAAAGCGGGCTTGCTCAACCGTACCGGGATTTGCCTCTAGGGTAATTTCAATATCTGGCGCGAAGTGCAGCCGCGCGCGTAATTCTTTAAATAGGGTTTGGTATGCCTGCGGGCTAAACAAGCTGGGCGTGCCGCCACCGATAAAAATGCTTTGTAACTCTCGACCTTGAATAAATTCTAAATCTTGATCGAGGTCCTCTAGCATCGCCTCAATATAAGCTTGCTCTGGCAATTCACCCTTTTTTTCATGTGAATTAAAGTCGCAGTAGGGGCATTTGCGAACGCACCAAGGGATATGGATGTATAGAGCAAGGGGTACTTCGCTTAGCAAGCCTGCTTCGGCATTGAGATCGGGAAATTTTGAATTGTTCATAGCCGACGTGTTCTTGAGCTGCTTGTTGCGAACCGTCAGTTTAGCATTAATTGAGAGGGTGTTTTAGATTTTCGGATCTGACTCAAGTAGCTTTCCGTTTGAAATTTTTACAATTAAAGGCACCTAACCTGAGAGTGAAATCGTGCTGAATAACTATGTCATCGTGGAAGGGTGAGTAAACTTACAGGAAACTGCAATAAAATTACGCAGAGGGATTGTTTATTCTAATGCTGAAATCACTTTTTGTAAGTGATGGGCTTAAGCTTAAATCGCCAGTTCTAGGTAGACGAAACTGGCGATTTAAGCTTTGTGCTATTCCACAATAACTTGAATGGTGCCGGACACATCTCCGTTATTTTTCAGCACTTGTTCGCCCGGATCCTGTTGAGTTGCCGGGGGCGAGGCCAATACAGAATCAAAGAAGCTGGCATAAATCATTACTTGAGATCCACTAGCCATCGCAGGTATCGTCCAGCGTTTACCCGAAGGCTGCACACCATCTAAGCAGGTCGTCCCGCCGCCAGGGGGAGTTGTCAAAGGAAGCACATTTACTTCTTGGCCACTTTCATCGTAGGTATGTATAACGAAAATGATATTATTACCCGATTGAAGGCCTTCAACGGGTTTAGCAGAGCAGGCAAGATCTATTTGCAATTCGTAATCGGCTTCGGCTTCGTGATCGAAGACCCAGGCCATAATGTAACTGCCCAATGCGCCAGAGGTAACGCAATCGGTACCTTTTTCACCCTCCGAATATTCAACTTCAATACACCGCCCCTGCGTTTCGCTTGAGGTACCAAAGCCGATGGTGTTGTCACCCATATTCTCGATCGTGCCAGCGCTGTCTGCAATCAACGCCACACTCGTAGTTAGGCATTGATCGCCGCGCTCTTCAGAAAAGACTAAATTGTCTGAATCCGATTGATCAAAATTAAACGGGCGGCCTTCAGACAGCGAGCCCATTTTTTGACGGATAGTTGTTGGTGACAGACCCTCGTAATCGGGGTCTACCACACCAAAGGTGGTTTCTACTTCGACGTCCTCAGGATTGCTGTTGGTGCAATCTTCTCTTGGTGAGCTGGCATTCGTCACCACGTTTGCATTCATATAGACATTGCCCGCGCAATCTAGTGTATTGATTGTCACATTGGCCTTTATGTTGCTATCTTCATTACTGGTGGCGGTGAGTACAAACGTGCCTACCTCCTCCGTAATGAATCGCACAGTATTATTGGCTAGCTCTGTCAGCGTGCCGCCATCGGAAGTCCAAGTTACAGAGTCATCATCGCTAAACCCGGTGATGATGGCGCGATTTTCTTCCGTGTAGACAGTTTCGTCGCAACTACCGGCTAGTGTTTCCTCAATACTAATCTTTAAGTCTGCCAACTTAACTTCTGCGGTTGTCCTGCGAGGCTCTGTTGGCACTAGGGTTTTAGATGTAGAGGTTAATGTAATGTACTGAGGGTAGCCCTCTGGATCCGAGGGGGTTGCTATCCTTAATTGTAATGAGTCTCCGCTTCGTGTCTTAGACACGCTAAGATTACTGGAGGTCTGCATTTCATGTTTTTCGGGAAGCACTGAGTTGAGAATGGTCACGTCGACATCAATGACTTCTCCTGGGTTGTTGACAACAATTGGGCTAGAGGAAAACAAAAATGATTTTGCGAGGTTTTCCATCACGATGGTGTCTTGCTCCATCGCGAGCGTGTTGGTATATGAGGGAAACTTCCCTGATTTCAGTTTCACCTCGAGTTCAGACTGACCAATTTCCTGTGGCGTGATTTTACGATCTTGTCCGGTGTTTAAAGAAAATGCAGTGCCTGAAATAAACTTTGGCTCAGCATAGTCACTGCCAATCTGGATGTTATTCCAGCTGATAGGAGGCACAATTAACTCGCAATCTTGAGTTCCTGATTTAGAGGTAACTCTGTTCGCGACTTCACTGGCCCCGAACAGTAAGTTGGGGTCAACTGGGCTCTTTGGCGCACCTAATACCGCAAAACCAGTGTCTAAAACCAATTTAGAAAAGTCGTATTCTTTGCTTCGCGCATCTACTCGAAAAAGCCAACTCGGTTCTGAAAACTTGTCGGTGTAATCTTCTTCGAGGCGTGGTTTTGGAATAATTGTCAGTTTGGCTTCCGTAATTTCAGATGGCAGCAGCGCTGCAACCATGTCAATTTCCATATTGTTGGTAATACTGCTAACCGCCATCGCAGTCGTCAATACCGCCAGCGGTGTCGCAATAGCCCCTTTGCCTAGTTGGCCACTTACGGTAAATAACGTGTTGAGTGCTGAGCTCTTAGCCGCTTGGGTTGCTGCGGCACTTTGGGCGTTTCTCTGTTTAGTTTGCGCCTCGTATGACAACTTCATACCGCGAGACAGCGTCTCGCCATCATGTATCGCCACTTTATGTTTACGATTGTCTGCGTAGCTGCCCGTGCATTGGGCGCGGCGTACCATCGATTCCGTCGTGGCAACATTGCCTATTTCCCCCAAGTCTGGGGTTGTCGTAAAGATTGGCCCATCAAAACGACTCGCAAAATTCTCTAATAAGCTTTTGAGATCCAGTTTTTCCATCACCTGCGCGATGTAGGCCTTTTCATTTGCGGACATCGTCGCGAACACGTCGCGCTGATAAGCCAAGCTAATTTCACTGGTGGGATCGTTGAATAACTCGTGGATGTAGTGGGCCGTCAAAAGATAGGGGTCATTTTGGATATCTTCGTCTGTTACCGTCGCCGGATCGTAACCGAAGGCCTCTTCAAACTTGATAAGTGTCTGCTCAAGGGTATCCAGCACATCAGCGTAATTATCGGTATCACTAGCCGGGGGGAGGGGATCGACTTTGATAGCTGGGATGTTGCAGCGTGCGCCATCTACTTCTGCAACCAGTAAAATTTCGCCACCGTTTGCTGCCAAGTCCGGTGTTATGGGCGCACTGACGATGTACCCCATATCGCTAGTAACACTACTCAGCGGGACTTCGCTGTCTGGCAGAACTATGGAGACTGCTTGGAGGGTTTCGTTTGTTTTGAATTCTATCGGATCGCCGGGCAGTATGGTGTCCGTTGTCAGAAGAGTTAGCGTCTCACAGGCTTGATTTGCAATGCCTCCGCCTCCGCCAGCACCGCCACAGGCAACTAGTAATATGGTCGAAATCACGACGATATAGCCTAGGGGTTTGCGAAGTAGTTGTTTAAATAGGGAAAAATTCAACTGTTTAAAATACATTATACCCGTGGTGCATTTAGGAAATGACGACTTTCAGGTTGTTTAATTTATTCCCT
>NZ_CAXBHN010000021.1:0-50708 GCF_963975605.1 uncultured Zhongshania sp.
GGGAATAAATTAAACAACCTGAAAGTCGTCATTTCCTAAATGCACCACGGGTTCATTTATTATCGTTAAACTATCGTATCTCGTTAAGAGACACTAACCAAAATCTTTAGTGCCCCGTGTCGGTACAACGGTCTCACTCATATAGAGTATCAAGGCCGTGAGGCGGCCACGATAACTATCGATTCACCTATAAATTGTTTGCTTTTCACAGCTTATGATAAAAACTGTAACGGCAAATTTATGGTGTAGCCATTTATAATCTACACACGGAGTACGTACTGTAGTTAATAAGTGGACGGTCGAAAAAGTGCATACTGACATGCTTGAAGAGGGTTTTTGATGCAGAAGGCTGGAACCTCTAGGTTACCCGGTTAGAGTGTAGTCAGTTGTCATGTGCGGGTTCAGATTTTTATTGTCGATGCATATGTCTGGCGGTAATTATCGTTAATACGGATATGGCTGCAAGCGATGCGAATGCAATGCTATGGGCGATAATGCTAGAGCTGCCACCGGCATGCTGAATAATAATAACAACACCCACAGCGCCAACGGCTCCACCAATGCGTTGAGCAATATTTACAAGTGTTGTCGCATCTCCCATTTCCTCTGTGGATACAGCGGTATACGCAGCGGTCATGGCAGGCATCTGGGCCAATGCCATCCCAACACCGCGCGCAAGGAGCATTGCAACCAACACTGGGGATGATGGGACGCTGGGGAAAACAAAAGGTATAGCACTGACTAGCAGGAGACATGCCCCCGCCAGAGACACGATGCCCGCGCCAAAGCGATCTGTCAAAGAACCAGCTACCGGCAAAACAAGAGCACTTCCCAGCCCCATGACAAGAAGCCATAAACCAGTATTCGTTGGCTCCAAGCCTGCCACAAGTTGAAGGTATAAAGGTACTAACAACAATCCGGCGTACATGTTTATGCCGGTTAATCCCGTGGTTATTGTCGCAGCAGAAAAAGTTGTTCTTTGTAGCAACCGAAGATCAACTAAGGGATTTTTTCTATGCAGTGCAGTAAATATAAAAATAACCGCCAGAATCGCACCAATAATCAGCGCGAAAACAGCAGCCAGATTGCTCTCAGACAAGGTTATTCCAAAAGCCCCATAGAGCAGTAAAGGAAGACCAGCGCTAAGGAGAACCAATCCTTTGACATCCAGTATCCTGCTTGAATCTCTTTCACCGCCCGGTACCAGTCTTCGGGCAGCGATCAAGGCTATCACCCCAATTGGAACATTTATCCAGAATAGCCAGCGCCACGATGCAGCATCGAGAAGAAAGCCACCAACCGCTGGTCCTATTGCAGGCCCTAGCGCAATTACTAACCCGAGTACTCCAAAGATACGACCTAGTTGCCTCTTATCTACAGTCGAACCGATCACAGCCTGACCTGCAGGCACCATAAGACCACCAGCCAACCCTTGAGCTAAGCGGGCAGTAATAAGAGTAGAAGTATCGGGTGCGATAGCACACAAAACCGAAGCTAGTACAAAGGTAGCAAGGCTAGTCGCCCATACCCGTCCATAGCCGTAACGAGCGCCAAGCCACGCTGTGGCAGGGAGAGAAACAGCTAGCGAACAGAGATACCCCGTGGCAACCCACTGGACGACCGTGAGCGTCGACGATAGATCTTCACGAATCGATTCAATCGCAAGGTTCGCAACCGTAGCGTCAAGCATTGCCATGAATGCTCCGGCACCCGTTACGGCTGCGATTCCCCAAGATGTTTTTGGGATCGGTGGAAGGGCTGCACTTTTATCATTCATAAGTTATAAAACCGGAAAAACCAGAACAGGGCGGCGGTTCTTACATCCTAGTGATTTTCCTGATTATGCCTTTTGTAGCATTACTGCAAGCTTGTTAATTGTATTTAAACTACGTCCTGTCTCTGGAACACCCAGACAAGACTCTATATTAGCAACTAATCTTGATCGACCAATACCATCTGGAGCATGTAAGTAAAATACTTTATCTTTTAGTTGATATTGCTCTGATTCTAAGGCCAATTTCCTTATTTTTTTCCGCATCTACTTTGGGAGAACTGCTACAACTCTGCAACCAATTACCTTAGAGGTAATCGACGCTATTCGTTGGTACGTAGTATGGTTAATCCGAAAGAGTCGAGCAATTCGATCAAACGCAGAGGACTAAACAATGACGAATATCGCGAACCAAATGCCGTTCTCAAAACTGATGGGGGTGGAAGTTACGAACGCCACATCTGAACGAGTGCAGGGACAGCTCAAGGTCAGGCCTGATTTGTGCACGTTGGGAGGCATACTCCACGGTGGCGCCATCATGGCATTTGCCGATGCATTGGGAGCTATTGGTGGCGCCCTCAATCTTCCCGATGAATCAGCAGGGACAACAACTATTGAGAGTAAGACCAATTTTCTCGCTGCAGCGAAAGAAGACTCCATTATTTTTGGAGTGGCAACTCCTGTCAAAGTTGGCCGAAAAATATCCGTATGGAAAACAGAAATACGGCGTGACGACAACACTCTCATTGCGATAGTTTTGCAAACGCAACTAGTCTTGTAGCGAGCTATTATACGAGATTGAAGGCCCCGGAAGTGTGCGACCGACCAACACCTCGCCGCACATCCGACACACGTTCACTCGGTTGAACTTCGTTTGCGGACATTCAAAGCTCACGGGAGTGGCCCGCTCACACATTTCAATTGATCTTGGCAGCCAAAGCTAGCCTGCATAAGCCGGTGTACTCAAGTAACGCGAAGACAGTCACTGCCGCAGCCTGGCACCCGATGAACGCAACTCCGATAAAATTTGGTGCAATCCAGTCCGTAACTATGAGCGACAAACTAGCCACAACCCAGGCGATATTGCCTGCAACAACTAGGGCAACCCCATTGCGTGACACCGATTTTCGCGTGGCGACGAATACCATAATTATTGCAACAGGGAGCAAGCAGATTCCGGCAAAAAACAACAATGCACTTGGAATATTTAGTATTTTTTCGAGCCACCGCGTGGCAAATATCATCGGAACAGACATGAATACACACGCTGCGGCGTCGGTTAATAAAACATTGCGCAGCGGCGCAAAATAATTGGAAATTGGCATCATAGTTTCCTCCAGAATAATCAACTGTGTCGATTTACGTTTGTACTCTAAACTAACAAACCGCTACAGCACCCGTCGATTACCTGAGGGGTAATGGTATCGACCACAAATGGATATTTTTTTACTATGAAAAATGATATTTACACCGTCGGCGCTCTACTTCAGGCTTGGCGTCAACGTCGTCGCTTAAGTCAGCTTACCCTCGCAAACGAAGCCAATATATCTCAGCGGCATCTGAGCTTTGTTGAGTCCGGCCGATCTGTACCGAGTCGTGAAATGATTCTGCATTTGGCAGAACGACTCGAAATACCGATACGCGAACGAAACACACTGTTTATTGCGGCGGGTTTCGCACCGGTATATCCCAGCCGTACCCTAGATGATCCCGCACTAGAAGCAGCAAGAGGTGCGTTGGAGTTAATTCTTGCGGGGCATGAACCGAACCCGGTTATTGCGGTGGATCGGCAATGGACCCTGGTGATTGCCAATAGGGCTGCATCGATCTTATTGGAGGGCGTCACTCCAATGTTGCTGGAGCCACCGTTGAATGTTCTGCGCGCAAGTTTACATCCTGAAGGCCTGGCACCTCGAATAGTTAATTACGGCGAGTGGCGGGCGCATGTTGTGTCCCGGTTAATGCACCAGGTAGAGGTGACCGCCGATACTCAGTTGGCCGCCCTGCTGGACGAAATACGCTCATTCCCCGCGCCACCGGGAAATAACTCTTTCAACGCGAATCATGCTGATTCCCTGCTAGAAATTGCCATTCCACTGCAGCTACGCACCGAGCACGGAACTTTGTCTTTTATCAGTACCACCACAGTATTCGGAACTGCGGTAGATCTCACGCTCTCTGAACTAACAATTGAATCGTTCCTGCCAGCCGATCATTTTACATCCTTGTACCTACGAGAACATTGCGAACCACACAATTATTGAGTTTGCAGTCCTTTCATGTCGACGACAATCCTCCCATTTTCAGCTGGCGCTGAAGGGATTATTAAAGCAGTTATAAGTAATTATGAGTTTCCGAAATCTTACTTGCTACTTTCCAGCTTGGAAATACCTATGCATGTGCCCGCCAATGCGACGCCCCAGCACATTCCAGATGAATCAACACGAGTCACCTTGGCAACTCGCTTTGCGCCACCTAACATCACACAGCAATGTTTTGCGATTACTTCACCGCGATACGCTTGACCACGATGGGTAAGTCATCAACCAATTTAGGCAGGGGAACCGTCTGCATTTTGCTGCTGAAATTATCGGCCAAACGAAATTCGTATTGACGCAAGAACTGGTGCAGAAAATTTTTCACCTGCATCAGCGCGAAATGCATACCGATACATTTGTGCGCCCCGCCGCCGAAGCCCACCCAACTGAAGTTATGACGCTTGTGCTCATTGCGCGGTTCTAGCCAGCGATCAATATCAAATTTTAATGGCTCATCCCAGTATTCCGACATTCTGTGCACATGTTGCGGGGCCATC
This sequence comes from uncultured Zhongshania sp., assembly GCF_963975605.1. Taxonomy (NCBI): domain Bacteria; kingdom Pseudomonadati; phylum Pseudomonadota; class Gammaproteobacteria; order Cellvibrionales; family Spongiibacteraceae; genus Zhongshania; species uncultured Zhongshania sp. The sequence goes on from NZ_CAXBHN010000021.1 coordinate 4,587, forward strand.
CATACATTGGTGTTAGCGGGTACTTTATAGCCGCCTATCTCACAGTCCTTTATTGTGCGTCGCTGCATCATCATGACTGACGGATGTAGTCTCAGCGCTTCCTTGATCGCAATTTCCATCAAGGGCATTTTCTCAAGGTCCTCATAATCAAGAAAAGGCTTATCGACAGCGTTCGCCTCGTCCCGCAAGCGCTGCTGAACGTCCATATCCTGGCCTAAGTAGTACAGCAAGTGAGTGAGCGCGCTGGTGGTTGTGTCGTGGGCTGCAAACAGCAGAAAACTGATATGGGCGATAATATCCTGGTCGGAAAAATATTCGCCTTCTTCGGTTTTTTCACGACAAAAATAGCTAAACGTGTCGGTTTTGCTTGCTAAGCGACGCTCATTGATCAGGCCACCAAACAGCGACTTTAAATAGCGCTCGCCAATTTTACCTTTGCGATGCAAGGTTCCCGGCAGCTCCAGACGCACAATTCCCATCAGGCCATTGGCAATATCGAGAAAGGCGGTATTTAATTTTTGTGCGCGCTCGTCGTCTGCGTCCAAGCCGACAAAAATTTCCGCCGCCACATCGAGCAGCAATTGTTTTATCGCGGGGAAGAACCGTAAATCATCGATGGTATCCCAGTTAGAAATGCCCTCAGCAATCATCGGCCCCATTGTTGCTATATAGCCTTTCATCGCATCATTCTTAAACGCCGACTGCATGATGCGCCGCTGAAAGCGATGCTCGTCATGGTCTCTGAGCAACAACGCGCCTTTGTAGAATCGCCCCAAAGAGCCCATGTAGCCCATTTCTGCCGAGAAGTTTTTATCGGTGTCCAGCATCACTTGCTTATACAGATCTGGGCCGATCAGCATTAGGCCCTTCGGACCGATCAAACGAAAACGGCTTACCGCACCGAAGCGCTGATACTGACGATCTATCGTCGCGTGCAAGTCTTTCACCAGCGGTATGGTGTAGCCAAGAACCGGGAGCCCGTAATCTCCAGGAATATGATCTAACTTAGTATTGTCCGGCTGCTCTCTGTAATTATCATTCGCGACGATGGCCATGATCATACTTACCTTTATTAGTTTACGAGTTTAAACATCACTTAAAACGTTTGTCTTGCCTCAATACCAAACATTCTGGGTTCCCCAAGAACTTGCACATAGGTACCCAAAGAGCTCGCGGTGGCAACAGCGCCAATATCGTATCGCTTGTCGGTCAGGTTTTTTATATACGCACTAATCGTTAAATCTCGATCTGGCATAAACCAACTAAATCGCGCGTCTACCAAGGTAGTAGCTTTGGCGTAAATCGACCCGGGATCGCGCTTGGCAACATCCCAGGAAGCATCATCCAGGCCCATATACACTTCACTTTTGTAGCTAACATCCAGCCTCGGCGTGAATACGCTGTTCTGGGTGATAAAGGTGTATTGAGCGCCAAAAGCGGCTGTCACTTCCGGTGAAACCGCGAAGTCTTCGTCGCTTCGATCCACCGCGACTTTCTGTCCCTTCAAAGCCAATTCAGCTAGATCGAAATCATCAAATTCGATAAACCGGTAATTATTATTACTGTAGTTAAAGCTAAACATCAGATTTTCGGTAGGCAGCCAAAGTAGCTCAAGCTCACCACCCTCGATCATGGATTCGCCCGCATTCTGCGAACTAACAACCAAGGTATTTGCAGAATCGACACTCACGGTAATTAACTGCATGTTTTCGAAGATCATCGAATACAGTGCAATATTTAATCGCAGCGAATTATCAAAGGCATCAATCTTAAGCCCGATTTCTCGGTTTTCTAACCGCTCGGGGGCCACTTCTATTAAGCCATCAACACCAAAGGGTTCTTGAAAGCCGGATTTAAAACCATTACTCCAGGTGCCGTACATCATCATTGAATTTACGGGCGAGTCGAACAGCCATTGTTCCGGTATCACCCAAGCCAATGAGGTCATGGGCGTAAACTCTCTGAACACACTATCAAGCTCGTCTTTAACAGCAGGATTTAAAGGTGCACCAATTTCACCGGGATAGGCATTGCGAAGGATATCGTTAGCAATCTGAATAGGATCCTCAGCCCATGAACCCAAATAGGCGAAGGCGCCTAAGGAAGGTAATACCGGCACAAAACGCGGATTAGCCGCACTTATCACGCTGGAGATCTCTTCAAGATTAGCCGTTTGGGTAAATAAGTCTGAGCGTCTAACTTCCTCGGTATAGCGTCCACCGAAGGTAAATTCTAAATTGTCGGTGATATGCCACGTCGCCTGCGAAAAGATCGCATAGGTCTCACCTTCAATTTCAAAATCCTGCAAGGTAGATACTGGCAGGGCTCCAGCGACTACCGGCAAAGTGCCACCTGGCACGCTCAATGCGTCAAGCAGACCGTTTAACGCACTCACATCAACACCCGACTGCCCCGCCGCCAAGGCGATGAAAGGCAGAGCTTCAGCACCAATCAATTCATTGCTAGTCAGGAAGGTTTCACTTTTAAACTCGCTCTGAACAAACAGGCCCGTCGTAAAATCAATACCACCGTCAAACGAGCTACCGTTGAGCTGCAACTCCGCGGTTAAGGATTCTTGCTCGTTGTCTCCCAGTACCATCCCGCGGAAATACGATTTTGGACCACCCTCGTCGGCTTGGGTTTGAGGCCCAATTTTAGTTGCATCCCGATAGCCAAGAATCGCTTTCAGATTATAATCTTCACTGATTTGCCAATTTAGGGTCGATGCAAGCAACATCACATCTTGCGCTTTTTTCTGGCGCTGACTGTCGCCCTGATTGGTATTGAGGTCCTTTAATGCGTCGCGGCTATTCGCATTACAGTTATCTTTGTAGGCAGTTGGATTACTTGGATCGGTATCCCCCGCCCACAAAATTCCCAGACCATTCACGAACAGTGCGTCGTCGTTCACTATCTTACAATGGTATGAAGGATAGCGTTCCCGAATCTTGCCGAAGTAGGCTAATGAGTCGATAGAGACGCTGTCACTCAACATCCAATCGGTTTGAAAAATAAATGACAAACGATCTAAAGATTGATTTTCAGCGCCTGAAATATCGTGCAAAAAGCCGTCGCGGCGCTGTGAGCTTATAGCGAGCCGGCTGTTCAACTTATCCGTAATAGGAATATCAAAACCCGCTCTAAAGCGTTGCTCTGAGTAGCTTCCCAGCGCGCCCTCCACGTAGTCATTACCCTCACCGCCCGGCTTTACCAGGCTAAACACCAGGGCTCCACCGGTATTATTTTTACCAAACAAGGTACCCTGTGGACCGCGCAGAACCTGCACGCTTTCAATATCAATGGTGTCCAATAACTGACCGTCTGGTCTGGGAATAAAAATACCATCCAGATACACACTTACCGAGGGATCAAAGCGAGCGAGACCCGCGCGCTGCCCAATGCCGCGGATAAAAATTTGCGGCGCGGTACTGTCATTAATTTGCAAACTCGGCACCGACTTAGCCAAATCCTGCGCAGTTAATATACCTTGCGCCCGCAGCGCATCGCCGCTGAATGCGGTAATCGCCACTGGGGTTTCCTGGATATTTTCTGAGCGTTTCCTGGCCGTCACCAATATTTCTTCGAGCATGCCAGACTTGGCCGCCCCGCCTTTTTTAGCAACAGCCGCATCTGCAATAGGCTTATCATTTGCTGATGATTCGGCGCCGTGGACGAAATTTGCCTGGCAAACCAGAACAAACACCGTCAGTGATTTTATTATTTTCATAAGCTCACAACCTTTTATTGTATTTATTTTTATTTTTTACCAATGCCTTCTACTAATACCACTAGACCTTTACTACCTCAGCTTACATATCCCTCATGCCTGACTTTTATGTAACAACTACTTAATTGGCTGGCGCTCCTCGCTAATATTCTGCACACGCGCCAGCATCACCGGCTTAAATTCTGGATGCGGAAATATCCAAAATTTATCCTCCTGCAAATCATTAAATGTTTTCTCCGCGATCTCCTCTGCGGGCACACCGAAGGCCGCTAGCAGGCCGTCAATTTCTTTCTGGCTTTCTGCACAGGCCCCACTTAGCGGCGCTGACGCCAGCGAGGTTTTAACCCCCGAAGGCGCAAGAAAAGACACATCAACTGGTGCTTTTTTAGCAGTCAGTTCAAGCTGCATCGCCTCGGCAATACCCCACAAGGCGTGTTTGCTACTTGAATAGCAACTCAAGTTTTCGCTCGCCATAAAGGCGGAAATTGAACCGGTAAACACCATTCGCGACCGCAGCTCTTGTTTAAGCAGATGCGGCATAAACGCACTGACCGTATTCATTGCCCCTTTGACGTTAACATCAAAGACCACATCCCAATCTTCTTCGCTAAGTTCCCAAGACGTACCCGCGCGCATCACGCCCGCATTGGCAAACACCAAGGCAATAGACTGCCCCTTCACACTGTCAGCAAAAGCCGTCAAATCGCTTCGCTTTCGCACATCGACCACCGCGCTAATAACAGAGACTTGATCACCCAGATCATCAACCAGCAAACCCAAAGCATCTGCATTATTATCTGCCAAGGCCAAGTTCATGCCGCGCTTGGCAGCAACAATCGCCAATGCCTTGCCGATGCCGCTGGCGGCTCCGGTAATAACAGCGGTGCGACCGGTCATTTCCAGATTCATAAACTGCTAGCACCTCGACTGGCTAATAACATCTCCGGATGGGTTTCCGCTCTTCGCACTTTCACAAACTTGCTAGTTACCGAACTGGGCAATGACGATGGCCGGTGATTATCTAATGTCCATAGTACCGCTTTGGCTGGAAAGGCAGGCTGCTGCCAGGAACTAACCACATCGATAGAGCAATTCGGCTGTGACGCAATCACCCCCTTCGCCCACTGACTCAAGTCAAAGGACTCGTCGTCCCAGTTGAGTAACACCGCATATCGCTCATTGGCTACCAAACCTGAAGCGAGGACCTGTTCTTCCGAGACACCTGGCGCTATTTTGGACTGATCCATAAATCGCCGTTCATCTTCCCGCAAAATATCGCCAACCGGCCCGGTCATTAATTCCATCAGCCTAGCTACATCGTCGGCCCAAAATTCAGAGATAGTGTCAAAGCCAATATCAGGCTGATCCACAACGTGGTTTCTGACATAGCGTGTAAAGGGAAAATGCTTAATCGCTAAGGGAGCATGATTATTTTCGTAGTAATGCTGAAATGCCTCGCGGCTAAAATCAGCACGGCGACTGAGTGTACAAATAGATTTCATCATGACGTGGTGTTGCCCTTCCATCGCGCAAGCTCGTGACTCGCTGCTGTATACGGATCAATTTCGCGATGTAGAATACGATTCAAAATTCCCTCATCCATACCTTCCATAATTTCGTCAACGACCGCCTCTCGTAATAAACAAATAAACTGCTCGCGTTCGCGATGACTTGAACGCTTTACAAAGTGACCGCTGTTTTGCAGATATTCGCGATGCGCATCTGTCGCGTCGACGATCTCAACAGTGCCTTCTGCACGCTTGGCAACTGACCGCAATAGCGGCGGCGACCACGCGCTAGCCTTCTTATCTATTTCATTCCTAGAGACGGATTCAGCGCGCAGATGCAACATCAATTCAAACTGGCGGTAGGTATCGTCGTAGCCATCGCGATCTGCCTTATTGATCACAAAAATATCACCGGCCTCCATCAAGCCCGCTTTTACCGCCTGCACCTCATCACCCAGCCCCGGCACACCAATGATTAAGGTGGTATGCGCCAGCGCGACCACATCAATTTCGTCCTGCCCAACGCCGACCGTTTCAACAAAAATCACATCGTAATTCATGGCGTCCAGCACCAGACAGGCATCGTGGCTTGACCGAGATAAACCACCTGCCTGACCGCGTGTGCCTATCGATCGAATAAACACATCTGGATCAACAGTGTGTTGCGCCATTCGCACCCGGTCTCCTAAAATCGCACCACCGGTAAAGGGGCTAGAGGGGTCTATAGCAATCACACCCACTCGGCGGCCACGCCGTCTCTGCTCTGTTATTAAGGTATTCGTTAAACTGGACTTACCCGCGCCCGGTGGGCCGGTAATGCCAATAAGGTGCGCACGGCCGGTGTGTGGAAATATCAATGACAGTACGTCTGCGCCGCGCGGATCACCATCGTCCAGCCAGCGTATAGCCCGCGCTCCCGCGCCAATATTGCCGGCGAGTATTTGCCTGGATAGATCGTTGATATTGTCCGCAATGGCGGTCATACCTCAGTGGACTCCGACTTGTTCAACCACCACTCCTGAAGATAGGCAACAATATCTCGGGTATCTGAGCCCATGGTAAAAATTCGATCTACACCTGCGTCCTCCAGCAGTTGTCGGTCTTCCTCCGGAATCACGCCACCGGCAAGCAGCAATTTATCTCCCGCCCCCGCTTCCCTGAGCAGACGAGCGAGCTTCGGTAAACTGCGAGTGTGGCCCGCCGACAGTGTGGAAATACCCACCACATCCACGTCTTCTTGCACCGCTGCCGCCGCCACCATATCGGGTGTCTGTTTTAAGCCCGTGAAAATAACTTCCATTCCCGCTTCACGCAGCGCGTGGGCAATGACGGTAATACCAACGGTGTGGGTATCCATTCCTAATTTGGCCAACAATATGCGCAGTGGACGTGTTTTCTTTAGCATCTTAAAACCCACCCAGCTGGCTGTCGGCATGGTATTCACCAAATACCTCGCGCATGGCATGACATAACTCGCCATGCGTTGCGTAAACTTTTACCGCCTCTAAACACGACACCACCATATTGTCGCCATTGATTGCGGCCGCTTTCACCTTTGCCAGCGCAGCATTCACAGCGTCCTGATCTCGGCGCTCACGCAGCTCCCTGACTTTGGCAATTTGCTCTTCCTCCATCGCGTCATTAAGTCTGAAAATTTCAATTTCACGTTTTTCTTCTGCCAATTTAAGGTGATTCACGCCGACCCATTTGCGGCGACCCTCTTCAACATCTTTATTGCGCTCATACTGCTCGCGCCCCAAAGCGCGCTGAAAATAGCCTTTCTCGATGGCTTTAACCGCGCCACCCATATCAAATATTTTGTCCATTTCGGCAAAGGCGGCATCTTCCATTTGCTTGGTTAAGGTTTCGACATAATAAGAACCCGCCAAGGGATCGATGGTTTCTGCCACCCCCGTTTCATGGGCAACAATGTGCTGAAGCGCAGCGCCAACACGAATGGCTTCTTCGGCAGGGAGTGAATGGGCTTCATCGTGCAGTGGCGTTGTCATATTGTCGCCCGCGCCGCCCAGCGCACACGCCGTTGCCATAATCGCGAGGCGACCAATATTATTGAGTGGTTGCTGCAGAGTTAACGCGATGGTGGTTGGCGAGGTCATCATGCGGATTTTCATGGCGTCTGGATTAGTCGCGCCATAGCGCTCTTTCATCAATCGTGCCCAGCATTTCCTAAACGCCCGCAGCTTGCAGATGCCTTCAAAGAAATCCATATCGACATTCACAACAAAGTGAAAATAGGGCGCGACCGTGTCGATATCAAAGCCCCGCTTTAAGGTCTCATCGATGTAAGCGCAGGCTATCGCCAAGCTAAACGCAATCTCTTGAACAGGGTTCGCCTTGGCTGGCTGAAGCTGCGCAGAGATAATCGAGATAGGGGCCCAATTAGGGTGATGGCGAATAATATATTCGATGCAGTCCGTCGCTAGGCGCAGACCGTGTTCCGGCGGATAGATATAGCGCCCGACGCAGATGTACTCGATCAAAATACCATTCACAATATGCAAAACAAATTCTTTTGGATCGACGTTTTTTTTCTCTAGCGCGGCAATAATCATCGCCAAATTTACCGGCTGAGGCGCATTGCAAACGCTCATTAAGTACTGCAATTTATCAAAGGGCAGATCGAAGGCTTTCTCAAGATCTTCAAGGCTGTCCAGCGCCATTCCCGCCCGCCCTACCTCACCCTCAACAATCGGGTCGTCGCTGTCATAGCCATTGGTGGTCGCCAGATCGTGTTCTAAAATCAGGCCCGACAAACCCTGATCTAACATGTAACGCGCCCGCTTTGCCCACTCCTCCCCTTTGCCAAAGCCGGTCACCTGAGTCATGGTCCAAAAGTTGGAACGATGCCCATTTGCTTTGGTGCCGCGGGTATAAGGATATTCGCCGGGAAAGCCAAGATCCTTCATATAATCGAAGCCCAAGGCCTCTAAATCTGCCGGCGAATACAGGGGATTTATTGGCCACTTCAGGGCTTGCGTCTCGAACGACTCGCGGCGCTCCGGGTTTTCCGACACAAATGGCGTGCGGGTTTGCTCCTGCCAACGCTGCGCCTCAGCCGCTATTTTTGAACTACTATTTTGCGCATCCGATGTTTGTTTATGGCCCCGAGCTTGGTCCTTATGTTCCGCTGTCATGCTTGTCTCCCGGCGCGCTCAATAAGTGGGTAGGTCATTTCCCAAAGTTGACGAGCGTCATCGGGATCGGTTGATTTAGCCGTCACGCCATAGCATTTGGGAATCGAGGGATTCCAGATAGGCGCGACAGCACAGTCTTCAATATACAAACCGCCCCTGCCCTCCAACTCTGAAGAAACCGCAGCCCAAATCGGTGAGGCCGCCCCTTGCTCAATACTCCGCAAGGGACCACCAGGTAAGCTGCCGTCCTCTTTAATCCAGCCCTGCTTTAGCGCGTCCTCAAAGCTGGTATGACGCGCCAAGTTCGTGGCGACACCGCCCGGCGTTACCGCGTGCATTACTACTCCACGTTCGGTATGACGCCGGCTATATTCAACCGCCAGTAGGTTGGCGCAAAGCTTTGCGTGGCCATAGGCTTCAAATTTTTCATAGAGTCGGCGGCGATAATGTAAATCATCCATGCGCAGCTCAGATAAATGATGTGAACCGGAGGAAACCGTAATTACCCGCGCCGGCGAAGCAGCTTGGAGATTGGTCAGTAATAGTTCTGACAACAAAAATGGTGAGAAATAATTTACCGCCATCTGGCTTTCAAACTCGTCAGTGGAGTAAGTCAGCGGCGGCGCCATAAGGCCGGCATTATTGATTAAATACTTGAGCGGACGATCACCAAAATTATCGACAAACGCGCGTATCGACGTTGCGTTTAGCAAATCGATATAGGCGACATCCGGTGCTTTAACGCCTCGGCTACGAGAGATGGATTGCGCGACCTTTTCACCGGCGACAATATCGCGAACGGCCAAGGTAACATCAGCACCAGCACCCGCCAGCGCCGACGCAATGGCAATACCCAAGCCAGAACTTGCCCCCGTTACAATCGCAGCCTGCCCAGACAGGTCGACACCTTGCAGAATAGTGTCGGCCGTTATTTCATCAACAGGGAGTGATTCACTCCGAGACTTTGTCATCACCGTCCCTTAGATTTATTATTTTTTTACATTAAAGGCGCGGTGAATAATTAGGGCAATGGCTACAGAGGCATAACCACGCAATAAGAGCACTATCTCGTTAATTTTAGCACTATGTGTTAAATTCAAAATATGACGATAAAAACAAAGCCAATCAGTGTTAAGCAGGCGCAGACCCAAGCAAACTTGGTGATTCACGCCATTGAATTACCCAGCGCAAAGGTAGAGTTGTGCGCCTTCCCCGAATTGCAGGCGGAAACCATCGTCGTCACCGAGCAACACTCGGTGCTATCCCTTGGCCTATCGCGCCTGCTAGAACAGGCTGAAGGTCGCTACACCAGCTTCAAGGCACCGCGTTTCCGCCGCTTTGGCACCCTCAATTTTCGTCCGGCCGACATTCCTTTTGAGGTGCGCGTATCACAGGGCAAATACCACACGATTCGCTGTCGCTTTAACACGAAAACACTGCAAGATTTGGGCATCACAACAAGTGAACTCGACGAAGCGCAGCTAGAGGCTTGCTTCGACATTCACGCCCCTAGAATTGAAGACGCCATGATGCGCATGGCCGACGAAGTCGCCAATCAATCCAGCGATTCAGCAACGCTGATAGCGGCCTTGCTCACCACCATTGCCGTCGATCTGTCACGCTATATACACGACGCCAAACACCGCGAGCTGCCGCATCGCGGCGGCTTGGCACCCCGCCACTTACGCCTGGTATTTGCCAGACTTGATCAATTAGGCGCGCCTCCCAGTGTCGCTGAAATGGCTGAGCTATGTGGCCTCTGTCGCTATCATTTTATGCGCGCTTTTAAGGAGTCGATTGGCGAAAGCCCTAGCAATTACGCCCAGAAGATACTGATGGCACGCGCACGCGCACTTATCGCGTCTAGCGAGCGCCCCCTTGGCGAAATCGCGCAGGAACTCGGCTACACCAGCAACGCAGCCTTCTCCGCCGCATTCCGTCGCCACTGCGGGAGATCACCGCGCGCATGGCGAGCCTGCTTGCGATAGCTAGCCGCTCAGCGGACATTGCAATCGCGCTAAACGATGAGTGTTTACGAGTCTGGCTAAGGCAAGGATTATTGTTGGAAGAGCGAATTCAATCGGCTGGTGGCATGTTTGCTATGTATAAAATGTGCTTCATAAACTCATAAAGATATGTGGCGGCGATGTAAAAGCGCGCTGCAGCTTTGATGTCAAACTACATTGCCTTGTTAACTCGCTTTAACGCCATACTTCAATACCGCCGCCGCAAGTAGAAACACGATACCTAGAATGTCGACGTAAAGCACTTTAGCGATGGCGTCGTTATACCCGCCAGTGCCCAGCACAAGTATTGCAAAGCCAATCATACTGACACCGGCCATGATCATCGCTGCTAACTGGTAAAAAGGACTGAAGGCTGAAAAAAGAATGAAGCCTCCCAGGATGCCGAAAAGTAAGGCGCGATGACGCAACAAAATTATCAGGTCATTTCCGGCAAGGGTAACGGCATAAGCGGACTCTATCTTTTGACCGGAGATAACGCCGACTACAGGGATAATATTTATCAGCCCTACCACCACCAGGCAGAACGTAGTCCACTTTTCCATTGCAAGCTCCTATTCGTCCAGCTCACGCCGTCAACGCAGTGAGCGTCCAGCGGAGTATTTGAGTCGCTTGTTAAGCCATTTAACTTAAGGCACCTCTGATTAATTCGGTGATATCTCAAGCTTAGCCAAAAGTGGCTCAACAAGGCGCCGCCATGAAGGAATGCTGGTTGCCTTTCAAGTGGCGGCAACGCAGTGGAGCCGCATTTGGCTAAGCCCCGAAGGGCGGGCCTCTGGCGCACACTGGACTGCGTTGCGATTCTCATTAAGGACAACCAGCCTTAATCTTCGCATCGCGTCGGAGTGCCGCACCACTTGCCAGTGCACGCCAGAGGCTCCGTTGAGACATTACCGAATTAATCAGAGGTGCCTTAATATACCAAAATCATAAAAGAACATAAGCCAACAAGTGATGTTATTAAAGTAAGGCGTTTAATTTTGGGGGTTTGCCACGCCATAATAAAACCCGAAACAAGTAAAGCGAGGATGGAAACGGCAAATACCGAAGCATAAACTTTAAAAGCTATGCCTCCCTTAGCTTTGTGGAGCTGAACTAAATTTCTGTACCAACTCGTATTTTTGACGGTGAGTTTGGCAATCAGCTCATTATCCGTTGGCTCTAAAATCACATCTTTAGAGGAACCCGTCCACTCAAGGAGAAAATGATTACCATAAACCTTGAGCTTTGGCTCGCCCTCAGGGTAACTCGTGGCTAGGTTCTTGAGTTCTAATTGAGCAAGAGTTGTTAGCTCACTAGCATCTGACTGAATAGGCTTGCTGAGTCGTATTTCATATACATCGTCAGTGTAGCTGCCTTTTACATTCCAAGTGTATAAAGCGCCCGTAACCATGAACATGGTCGCGACAGGCAATATAAAAGCCGCCAACAACGCGTGAAATTTCATCAGTTTCATTCTATTCATCATTCATCGTCTCTTGTGTCAGGTTCAATTTTTTGTAAAACAGCTAGCTGTAACAATTCAGGCAATATATCACTCTGACCTTACAGGATGATCTTCATTGTGGCCTGAAAAACGAAAGGGGTTAAAAAGGTGGTGACTCCAGTCGGTCAGACGAAAACTAATTCCCACTTTTTCTGCCAAGCATTCCGTTCCCTTGAGCATATCGCCTATTTTACAAACGCAGTAAGTTATGTAACTCGCGAAGGTGTTAGTAGGAAGTGCTGCCTTGTTCACATACCGTAACGACTCAACGCTGGAGTCTAGGGACGACGCATAACTTTCGCCCGATCTATTTTGGCTCGCATTAGTTAACCAAAAACCCGCTTTCTAACATGTCTTCATTGTAGCGTTGAATCAGGTTTGAATCAGCGTGTAAAAGTTTTTCATCTTTATCAGCGTAGTCGAGACTAGACAGCAGGTCCTTAATCAAATTTATGCGTGCCGCTTTTTTATTATTAGCCCTCACAATCATCCAGGGCGAGATATCATTGTGACTTCGCCGCAACATATCATTGCGGGCTTGACTGTAAAGTCCCCAATTGCTTTGCGCTTCGCGATCAATAGGGCTGATTTTCCAGTTTGAAAGTGGGTCTTGTTCACGGGCGAGAAGGCGAGCTTGCTGCTCTTCTTTGTCTATATCTAAAAAATATTTCCGCAACTGAGTACCGGAATCGATCAGCATGTGTTCAAAGGGCGCTACCATTCGGAAAAACAGCTGGTATTCCGCTTCGCTACAAAATCCCATAACCCGCTCAACGCCAGCACGGTTGTACCAGCTGCGGTTAAAAATAACGAACTCGCCAAACGCCGGCAAATACGGTACATAACGCTGGAAGTACCAGCTTGCTTCGTCGCGTGCGGTCGGTTTACCCAGAGCGACTATGCGGGTTTCTCGCGGACTTAAATGTTCAGCTATTCGCTTGATGACGCCGTCTTTACCAGCAGCATCGCGACCTTCAATAATCACCATTATGCGGTTATTACTGGCAATAGAATGACGCTGCAATTTAACCAGCTCAATTTGCAAGGCGCGCAATGTGTCTTTGTACTGTTTCATCCTTTATTCCCTGCTTTCATGTTTTCATAAATCTCAGTGACCCTAGACCTTCTTACCCCGCAGCGGCAATAGACGCCATACTGGAAATACCACTCTCCGGCCTCACCACAACGCACTGGGTGCTGCCGTACGACCTAACCACTTCATCGCGGCACCAAAAGCTCACGCACAAGATCGACAAGCAAATGGATTTCCATGTCCTATTGCGCATCTCCGACACTACGCGCAAAAGCAATACCCTTCACCCCGGAATAGCACCGATGTCGACTAAATCCACTTGCTATACCGGCTGAAAGATAAACCATATTACATCCGGTATGTGTGTTAACCGCAGACTATTTGATTCATATCAAACTCCAGCAAACGGGAACTTGATAGATTTCGAAGCCATAGACGGAAACATCATCGCTGAGCTAGTCGGCATCCAGAGAGTTATGGCCATGCACTATATATTGGAGCAATTGGAACAAGATCATCAGCGCATTTTGAGAATGATGTATCTGCTGAGTAAAGAGATCGACCAATTAACAGGCCTAGAAAAAGGCAGCGCTAACTGTGATCGCATATTAGAGATTCTCGATTATATTCAGGTTTATCCCGAGGTATGGCATCACCCAACAGAAGATGTGCTATTTCAGCAACTGTTAAGCAAAGAGCATATCAATACCGCTGCGGTTACCAAGCTCCTGAAAGACCATCCACGCCTTGAGAGTCTCAGCGCCCAGTTAGCGCTTATATACAGCGAATTTAGACACGCGGATCTTAAGCCGTCTACAAGAGTATTACTGCTAAGTAGACACTATTGTTGCAAGCAAATATCCCATATTCACGAAGAGCGGAATATTTTTTCGGCTATTTCCGAGCGCTTCAACGAACAGGACTGGCAAACCGTTAACGAGGCCTTGCGAGGAAATCAGGCAAATCATGAAGTCCCCACTCAGTCAGAGTACATCGATAGATCTGAGCAACTAAACCAAAGCCATATCTTAACCAGTATCGGATTGCATTAAGTATGGCCAGTATCGCGACACCCACGGAACCACGCGCTAGCGCTGTGCGTGGACCGGATCCCAGCTTGATTGCAAAATACAGTACGCAGGGACCTCGCTATACCTCCTACCCAACCGCTCTAGAGTTTAGCGAGCAATTTACGGTTGCGGATTACGAGCAGCATTTAGATACCGCTCGCAACGACGCCGCGCCCCTGTCGCTTTACGTGCACGTGCCTTTCTGTCGATGGCTTTGCTACTACTGCGGCTGCAATAAAGTGGTGACTAAAAAATCGGGGGCTGGCCGAGAATATCTAGACCATATTGCCATCGAAATTGCGCTTTTATCCCAGCGCATTGGCAACACGCGGCAAGTGTCTCAGTTGCACTTTGGCGGGGGCACTCCCACCTACCTCGACGACGCCGAACTAACTGAATTAATTCACTTATTAGCCTGCCACTTTAATTTAGGCGACGGTAAACAGCGGGAATACAGTATTGAAATTGATCCGCGTACCGTAACGCCAGATCGACTAGCGCTGCTGCGTGGTCTGGGCTTTAATCGTCTGAGTTTTGGTATCCAGGACACTGACCCCGACGTACAGCGGGCCATCAATCGAACCCAGCGAACAGAGCAAATTACAGAACTTGTCGGCGCGGCCAGATCCTATCGTTTCAGCTCAATTAGCTTTGATCTCATCTACGGCTTGCCAAAGCAAAACTGCGATACCTTGAACCGCACCCTGGATGACGTCATTGCACTGCTGCCAGATCGAATTGCCCTGTATCACTACGCGCACTTACCCACGCGATTTCCGGCCCAACGTGCCATCGAAAAACACACGCTCCCCAGCAGTGTAGAAAAACTCGCCATGCTCCGCCTTGCCAATGAGAGCTTAATTGAGGCGGGCTATATATACATCGGTATGGATCATTTTGTTCGTCCCAATGATGAACTTGCCCGCTGCCAAAAAGAGGGGCATTTGCAGCGCAACTTCCAAGGGTATTCAACAACACTAGCACCAGACGTACTGGGCATCGGCGTATCTGCCATTAGTGCCATCGGCGACTGCTACGCCCAAAACAGCAAAGATCTAACGGATTACTATCGCCAACTGGACGCAGGCCAACTCCCCGTTGACAAAGGCCTCATCAAATCCCCGGAAGATCAACTGCGCGCCTACGTCATTATGCAGCTGGCCTGTAATCTCAACATCTCTACTCAGGTTTTTGCCGAAAAATTTAACATATCATTCTGGGAGAAGTTCGCCGATATTCAGCCGAAACTTGAGGAGATGCAGCAAGATGGCTTAGTCATCATCGAACACGCGGGTATCACCGTCACCGAACTCGGCCGAATGATGTTACGGAATGTATGTATGGTGTTTGACCAATACTTAAAAACTCAGACGCAAAGCTATTCCAAAACGATTTAAGCGGCGGTGCTTAAAAGCCATTACTGATTTAATGAATACAGCGAGCATGGATTAAATCAGACTAAACACTTGAATTTTTACCGCAATGACGTGAGAGTAGGTATCATCCTGTGCTATCAAACACGCAACAAGGGAATGCCTACCGTGATTGCCGTCAGCAAGCAAAACGCGCCGTCAAACAAAAACTGCCCGCACAATGCCGCAATCAACTGCACCAGCTGCCGCTTGAGTGCGATTTGCCTACCACTCGCATTAGCGCAGGAAGAAATTGTTCAACTAGATGAAATAGTGCAGCGTGGCCGTCCGCTGCAGAAAGGCCAACACCTCTACCGTGAAAACGATATTTTCACGTCAGTATTTGCGGTGCGATCTGGCTCTGTTAAGGCCTATAGCGTGTCAGATAGCGGCGAAGAACAAGTCAGTGGATTTTACCTGCCCGGCGAAATAATTGGCATGGATGGTATTGGTCACAACCGCTATGCCAACTCGGCGGTCGCCATGGAAGTGTCTGCCATCTGTGAGATTCCCTTTTCAAATGTAGAAGACCTGAGCGCTAAGCTCCCGAATTTGCAAAAGCATTTTTTCAAGCTACTTAGTCAGGAAATCGTTGAAGATCAGCGTCACATTACCATGCTGAGCAAACACACCGCCGACGAGCGAGTAGCCGCGCTTCTTGTTAGTATTTCTGCGCGCAATGCCCGTCGCAATTTATCACCATTAAATTTCCGCCTGCCCATGTCCCGCACCGATATCGGTAATTTCCTCGGCCTGACCATAGAGACGGTAAGCCGCGTATTCAGCCGTTTTGCCAAACAGGGGCTGATTTTAATTGATAAAAAAGAGCTCGAGGTTGTAGACATCGACGAATTGAAACGCATTGCCTCACTCGGGCATTAATTGATTAATTTAACGCCCGGCAAGTAGAGTCAAAATTATTATTGCCCAAACAAGCAATTAGTTGACGTAGATCAAAAGACCCGCTCACCCTATTGGCTATCCTGCCAGATATCACTGGATGATCTTAAGAGAGCGAACCGTGGCGACTTTTGTTAGCAACCCATTTGGATTTCTATTTAACCCCCGCGATCAGTGGCATGCGGTAAGTCGTTTACCGAATTCAGCGCTGGCCAGCAAGCTGCTGTACTCCGTCATTCTGGCTATAGGCCCGTCACTGGCGTGGTACTACGGCGTCACCAAGCAAGGCTGGACCGTCGGTGACGGTGAAATTGTGCTGATGACCGAAGCCAGCGCAATGCGGATTGTAATCGCGTTTTACCTTGTCATGCTGGCCTCCCTCGCCATCATTGGCTACTTCATTCACTGGATGGCCGAAACCTACGGCAGCAATTCTTCGATGACGAAAGGCATGGTGGTGGCCAGCTACACCGCCACGCCCCTTTTTATCGTGGGACTGTGCGGCTTCTACCCCATTTTTTGGCTAGACATGTTACTGGGGATCGCGGGCTTAAGCTGGGCCGTCTACCTCTTGTATATCGGCATTCCCACCGTCATGGATATTCCCGCCGAGCGCGGTTTTCTTTACGCGTCCGCCGTGGTTGGGGTGTGCATGGTGATTTTCATGGCTCTCATGGGCGGTGTTGTGATGCTTTGGGAAATAGGCTTGGCGCCCGTTTTTATCGACGGCTAGCGGCAAAATCACTAGCTGAATTTAACGATCTTTCTGTACTTTACGACCTAAGGAATCCATATGGACTCTCAACTCCAGCAACCCCAGTACGATTATCGCGCCGTGAAAATGTTCACGGTGATGGCCGTCGTCTGGGGCATTGTCGGTATGACAGTAGGGGTTTTGCTGGCGGCCCAATTGGTCTGGCCGGCACTTAACTTTGAAACCTCTTGGCTCAGTTTTGGCCGACTGCGACCACTGCACACCAATGCGGTGATTTTTGCCTTCGGCGGTTGCGCTTTAATGGGCTCGTCTTTTTTTGTGGTGCAGCGCACCTGCCAAGCGCGCCTCGTTGGCGGTCCGCTCATCCCTTTCGTATTCTGGGGCTGGCAGCTGGTCATTGTATTGGCGGCCATCTCGCTGCCAATGGGTTACACCACCTCCAAAGAATACGCCGAATTAGAGTGGCCGATTGATATCTTAATCACCATCGTCTGGGTCGCCTACGCCATTGTGTTTTTCGGCACCATCATGAAACGCCAAATGCGCCATATCTATGTGGCCAACTGGTTCTACGGCGCCTTCATTGTCACCGTCGCGGTGCTCCATATTGTGAATAGCCTGGCGGTTCCCGTCAGCCTGACCAAGTCATACTCGGTATACGCTGGCGCAGTCGATGCCATGGTGCAGTGGTGGTACGGCCACAACGCGGTGGGATTTTTCTTAACCGCGGGTTTCCTGGGAATGATGTACTACTTTGTCCCCAAACAGGCTGAGCGTCCGGTCTATTCCTATCGTTTATCTATTGTGCACTTTTGGGCTCTGATCGCCGTTTATATTTGGGCTGGTCCTCACCATTTGCACTACACCGCCCTGCCCGATTGGGCGCAGAGCTTAGGTATGGTGATGTCGCTGATTCTGTTGGCGCCGTCGTGGGGCGGTATGATCAACGGCATAATGACGCTGTCCGGTGCCTGGCATAAATTGCGCACCGACCCCATTCTGCGTTTTCTCATTGTGTCACTGTCCTTCTACGGTATGTCTACCTTCGAAGGCCCAATGATGTCGATCAAGACGGTTAACTCACTTTCTCACTACACAGACTGGACCATCGGCCACGTTCACTCCGGCGCGCTAGGTTGGGTGGCCATGATCTCAATTGGCACCATCTACCATTTAATACCGGTGTTATTCGACAAGGCTAAAATGTACAGCATCCCCGCTATCAACTTGCACTTTTGGCTGTCCACCATCGGCACCGTGCTCTACATCGCCTCAATGTGGGTGAACGGCATTATTCAGGGCTTGATGTGGCGTGCCTACAACAGCGACGGCAGTTTGACTTACACCTTTGTGGAGTCTGTTGTAGCCAGCCAAGCTGGATTTATTGTGCGCTTCTTCGGTGGCAGCATATTCCTGATCGGCATGTTGGTGATGGCGTGGAATGTGTGGCAGACCATCCGCAATGGCGACGACTTGGCTGTGGTTGAAAGCTCAGCGGAGGTGACAGCATGAATCACGATTTAGTAGAAAAAAATATTGGCTTGATGATCGTCTTTATCATCATCGCCATCAGCTTTGGCGCTCTGGTTGAACTCGTGCCCTTAGCGTTTTTAAAAGAAACCACCGAGCCAATAAAAGGACTCAAGCCCCTCAACGCGATGCAATTAACCGGTCGCGACATTTACATACGCGAAGGCTGCACCGTGTGTCACTCGCAAATGGTGCGCCCGCTGCGCTCAGAAACCGAGCGCTACGGTCACTATTCCGTTGCTGGTGAAGGTGTTTATGAGCATCCTTTTTTGTGGGGTTCGAAACGCACCGGGCCTGATCTGGCGCGAGTAGGCGAGCGCTACAGCAACGAGTGGCATCGCGCCCATTTATTTAACCCGCGCGACGTAGTACCCGAGTCCATTATGCCCTCCTACCCTTGGCTATTTAACAATGACATCGATGGCGAGATGGTCGGTAAAAAAATGGCGGCGCTGCGCAAAGTGGGTGTGCCCTATACCGACGCCGATATTGAAGGCGCCGCAGACCAAGTGGCGGGCATGAAAGAAATCGATGCGGTCATTGCCTATTTGCAGCAACTCGGCACGCTGCTCAAGTACAAGCGCTAGGCGGAGAAAGAACACATGGATCAAGACAGTCTAAGAGCAATTGCGACACTGCTGGTATTTCTGGCTTTTATCGGCCTGAGTTTTAGCGTCTTCCGCAAAAGTCGCAAAACCTATTTTGAAGACGCCGCCCTGCTGCCTTTTTTAGCAGACGATCCCACTGGCAAACCGAAGTTCGGTGCCAAGCCTGCGGAGAAGCACGATGAGTAATTTTTGGAGCATGTGGATCATCGTACTGACCACAATCACAATCGTTCTGATTGTGTGGCTGCTTTTCAGCAATCGCAAAATCACCAAGAGCGGAGAGAATCAAACCACCGGTCACGTCTACGACGGCATAGAAGAGTACGACAACCCTTTGCCGTCTTGGTGGATAAAGATGTTTGTTATCACCATCGTTTTTGCTATCGGCTACCTCATCGCGTATCCAGGCATGGGCAAGTTTCCCGGCTTGTTGCACTGGAGCTCCGTCGGAAAGTGGGAGAACGAAGTTCAGCAGGCCGAGCACGCCACCGAAGCACTCTATAAAAGCTTTATGGATAAAGATATCACCACCCTCGCCACCGACGGGAAAGCAATGCGCACCGCAAAACGTATTTTTGCCAATAACTGCGCAATATGCCACGGCGTGAATGCGGAAGGCAGTTACGGATTTCCCAACCTCACTGATCAAGATTGGCTATATGGCGGCGAACCCGAACAAATTCGCCACTCTATCAGCCAAGGTCGCAACGGCACCATGCCCGCATGGGAAAGTATGTTAGGTACAGATGGACTGGAATCGATGAGCCAACACCTTAGTGACTTGAGCAAAGGCAAGGCCGACGACAGCAGCCCAGCGGCGAACCAGTATGCCATGCTATGTGCAGCCTGCCATGGCCCAGATGGCGGCGGCAATCAAATGATGGGGGCGCCCAAGCTAAACGATAACATCTGGTTGTACGGGGGAGATCTTGGCGCAATCAAACAAAGTATCGGCAAGGGACGATCCGGCCAAATGCCCGCTCACCACGACAAGTTAAGTGAGGAAAAAATTCACCTGCTGACAGCCTATGTTTATCAATTGAGCATGCCTGTTGTAGGCAGCAAACATTAGCAGCCGCGCTGCCGAGTTTAGGTAATGACCGCAAACAGCCAACAATACGATTCGCAGCACCCAAGTCACGATCCGGATCGTATTCCTGTTGAGGAATTCGTTCCTGCCGAAGTGTCAGAAATCGATCTTTATCAAAAGCGGGAAAAAATATACACCCGCAAGATCGAGGGCTTTTTTCAGCGGCTGCGCACCCTAACAGGATGGCCGCTCTTGGCAGGCTATTTCCTACTACCGTGGCTCCAGTGGGGCGATCGGCAATCGGTGCTGTTTGATCTTCCCGCCCGCCAATTTCACATTTTGGGTTTTACCTTCTGGCCGCAAGACCTGACCATGCTCGCTTGGTTACTGATCATTGCGGCCTTCACTTTATTCGCCGTAACCAATTTTGCAGGCCGAGTCTGGTGTGGTTTTACCTGTCCACAAACCGTGTGGACCAGTATTTTTATGTGGATAGAGCAAAAAACCGAGGGCAGTCGCAACCAGCGTATTAAGCTTGATGCCGCGCCGTGGTCCACGCACAAAGCACTCAAGAAACTGCTCAAACACAGCATGTGGTTGTCAGTCGCCTTTTACACTGGTTTTACTTTTGTCGGCTATTTCACGCCTATCAAAGAGCTGAGCTTCGACTTTTTCACATTCAACGTGAACCCGTGGGCGGCATTTTGGATTGGCTTTTTCACCCTCGCGACCTATGGTAATGCGGGGTGGTTGCGGGAACAGGTCTGCATGTATATGTGTCCCTACGCCCGCTTTCAAGCGGCGATGTTCGACCCCGACACCCTGATTATTTCCTACGACCGTAAGCGCGGCGAAAAACGCGGCTCGCGCAAGCGCAACGACAAATCCGAGGACGTCGGGCTCGGCGACTGCATCGACTGCCAGCTCTGTGTGCAAGTGTGCCCAACGGGCATCGATATCCGCGATGGCCTGCAATACCAGTGCATTGGCTGCGCCCTATGCATAGATGCCTGCAATTCAGTCATGAGCAAAATGAACTATCCGAAAAACCTGATTAGCTACACCACCGAAAACGCCCTTGACGGCAAACCCTCAAAAATTTTACGCCCTCGCCTGCTAGGATATTTTCTTGTGGTTCTCGTCATGTGCAGCCTGCTGGGCTACCGCATTGCGGCCAGAGAAACCATTGAGCTCAGTGTACTGCGCGACCGTCAGTCACTGTATATGCAGAGTCAAATCGGTGATATCGACAATCACTACACTATCAAGGTTGCCAATAAAACCCAGCAAGCTCACCACTATAAGCTCTCGGTTGATGCACCCCACGACTTAACACTAATCGGTTCGGTGGAGTTCCAGGTTCTCAGCGGCGAAGTCGTCGAGATTCCCATTACACTTCGCTCTGCAGCGGAACAAGAACTGCACGGTGCCTTCGAAATCCACTTCATGGCACAGCGACTGGATGATAGCGACGACATCGTCAGCCATAAAAGTCGCTTTTTTGCACCCGTCGAGTAAAGCCAAATGACACCGGAGTCTTCTATGCCTATCAACGCCATCATTCCACAGAAGTGGTACCGGCAATTTTGGCCTTGGTTTCTTATCGTATTACCCGGCTCGGTTGTTATTGCCAGTATCGCCACCTTAGTCATTGCCATCACCCACGGCGACAACCTGGTACGCGACGATTACTACAAAGACGGCTTAGCGATAAATCGCTATCTTCAACAAGACGAAATCGCCCAGCAACTGCAGCTTAGCGCAAGCGGTAGAGTCACAGCTGGTTTTATTGAAATCACCCTGAGTAGCAGCAAGCCCCACAGCTACAAACACCTCCTGCTTACATGGCAACACCCCACTGATGCAGACCGAGATTTCAAGACGGTTCTGCTTCAGGACAGTCCCAAGCACTACAGCGGGCAGATTACGGAAAACCTCAGCGGGCGCTGGTATCTGGCTCTGGAGGATTTCGATAGCAAGGAGGATAGCCGCTGGCGTCTGAGGACAGAATTCAACACCGACCTCAGCCAGCATTTCGCTATGAATAATCAGACCGAACACTCGGAGGCACAATGAGTGTTGGCTGCTATCACTGTGGCGAAGCAATTCCCGCTGGTGCTGACTTTACAGTGCTGGTCGATGGTGGGCAGAAATCGGTGTGCTGCCAAGGCTGCCAGGCCGTCGCCGAATGCATACTCGGCGCGGGACTGGACGACTACTACCGTTTGCGCTCTGCCGCAGCGGTAACCCCTAGCAACGGCAGTGACGATTACAGTCGCTTCGATAATGATGCGCTCATCGAAGAATTCTCTCAAAAGGACGGCCAGTATTGGATCAGCCGCTTTAGTGTTGGCGGCTTGCGTTGCGCCGCCTGCGCGTGGCTTATAGAACACCACCTGCAAGGTATCGACGGGGTAGAATCCATCAACGTACACCTGCAAAATGCCGTCGCCACGGTGACGTGGAATCCAGACCTGCTTAAACCCAGCGCACTTTTTGCGGCCTTCAATGCCCTTGGTTACCAGGCCCTGCCCTGGTCGGCGGCCAACCGCGACGTTCAGCTACAAGAAGAAATGGATGGTTTACTGCGGCGCTTGGGGATCGCCGGTATCGGCATGATGCAAGTCGGCATGGTTGCCATTGGCCTTTACGCTGGTGACTTTCAAGGCATCGACAGCAGCACTCGCACCCTGCTAAGACTATTCAGTCTATTAATTACCACACCTGTGCTGCTCTACTCCGCACAACCCTTTTTCAAAAACGCGTGGCGCTCGATACGTCACATGCATTTAGGCATGGACGTACCTGTCTCCATTGCCTTGAGCGCAGCGTATATAGCGAGTGTGATAGCGACCCTGCGCCAAGGTGAACACGTCTATTACGATACCATCAGCATGTTTACGTTTTTCCTGTTGTTGAGCCGCTACCTTCAACTGCGGGTCAGCCAGTACCAGCATCGCGGCACCGCACTTCCCATGTCAGCACGTAAAATTGCCCAGCTTGGCAGCAGCCGCTCTGAGTGGGTTGCAGTGAAATCGCTAGCCGTAGGCGACCTCATCAGCGTTCATCCCGGTGAAACCATTGCCGTTGACGGCATTATTCGACGCGGCCAAAGCAGTGTAGAGAGCAGTGCGTTTAGCGGCGAATTTCTGCCCACACACTGCGGGCCAAACGATGCCGTAATGGCAGGCAGCAGCAATCTCGACGGCACTCTCGAAATTGAAGTAAGCGCCGTTGCAGCCGATACCGCCTGGACCAAAATCACCCAACTACTTGAGCAAGCTCAGAGCAGCAAACCAGCCATAGCGCAGCTCGCCGACCGCATCGCCAGCCATTTTGTGTCACTGGTGCTGTTAATCAGCGGCCTGAGTTTTGCCTACTGGTACGGTCGCGATAACGGCTTGGCGTTTACTATTACACTATCAGTATTGGTAGTTAGCTGCCCCTGCGCCCTGTCGTTAGCAACACCTGCCAGCTATACCGCAGCGATCAAATCCCTGGGTAAGCACGGCATATTGTTAACAAATGGTCGTGTTCTAGAACAACTGCGCAACGTCACCCACCTTATTTTCGACAAGACCGGAACGCTCACCGAGGGCCGCCCCCACATTATATCTTGCCGCCTGTTCGGCGACATAGACGAACACACCGCGCGCCGGATAGCCGCCGCCCTCGAAGCGCCTTCACGTCATCCGATTGCCCATGCGTTTAAAAGAAAAGACAAAATAGACGTAGCTTTAAATGTCGAAAATAGTGAGCTAATCAGCGGGGCGGGAATTCGCGGCACCATCAATGGCTGTCACTACCGGATTGGCAGTGCCGCGTTTTGCGGCGTAGCGCCGAAGCACAATAGCGCCCATCTCAATGTTTATCTAGCCGATGAAAAACGAGTTTTAGCGCACTTCCAACTCGCCGATGAAATTCGCCGCGACGCTTTAGAACTAGTACAAAATGTACAGCGGGCGGGACTGCATATTGATATTCTAAGCGGCGACAATTCCGGCCAAGTCGCTGAAATTGCGGGCATGCTCAACATCGAAAACTATCAAGCCGGGTGCAGTGCCGCGCAAAAACTCGCCCACGTTAAAAAACTACAAGCCGACGGTGCGATCGTG
Organism: uncultured Zhongshania sp.; assembly: GCF_963975605.1. Taxonomy (NCBI): domain Bacteria; kingdom Pseudomonadati; phylum Pseudomonadota; class Gammaproteobacteria; order Cellvibrionales; family Spongiibacteraceae; genus Zhongshania; species uncultured Zhongshania sp. The sequence goes on from NZ_CAXBHN010000021.1 coordinate 28,900, forward strand.
ATGATGGTTGGTGACGGTGTTAATGACGCCCCCGTTATTGCCGCCGCCGATATCTCGATTGCCATGAGCAGCGCCAGTGAATTGACCCGCACCCAGGCTGATGTGGTGCTGCTCGATAACCAGTTACAAAGTATCAGCACCCTGTTTAGTAAAGCACAGCAAAGTCGACGTGTTTTGCTGCAAAACCTGAGCTGGGCCTTACTCTACAATCTGCTCGCCCTGCCCCTAGCTGCTATGGGCTTAGTGCCACCGTGGCTCGCGGCACTGGGCATGTCACTAAGCTCTCTATTGGTGGTATTGAACGCATTGCGTATCGGCGCCAGTCACACAGATAGCAAACCGCGCGCCACTAGCACCGAACCCAAAGAAATTAAGACTCTGGCAACAAATGGAGTTCGTCATGGCTAGTTTAATGATCCTTTTACCGATTGCGCTGGTCTTTTTCGGGCTGGCGATTTTTTTATTTTGGTGGTCAGTGGGCAATAAGCAATTTGACGATCTAGACAGGGAGGGCCAGCGTATTTTATTCGACGAAAAAACAAAGCCTCGCGACCCACACCAACAGCCCCAAGGAGAATCACACCATGATGCCTGAGGTTTTGCCCCAGGCCCTCAGCTACTCCGCAGCATTTTTGCTGGGCTTAGTCGGCAGCCCCCATTGCCTTGGCATGTGCGGTGGCATCGCCGGGCTGCTCGGCGCATCAACCCAAACTACAGCACCTGTTAAACACAGCGTTCAATACCAACACAGCAGCGTCATCGCCAAAAGCAACGCAGCCGGCAGCCTACAAAGTATTTATTACAACCTGCTGTTTCAGCTAGGGCGGATTTCTAGCTATGCATTGCTCGGCGCCATTATCGGCGGATCAGTTGCCGCGTTGGGATCATTGGCACAGTCACAGCTAATCCCTATCAGCCAAGTCTTGCGCGTACTCGCCAGCGTCATGTTAATCATCATGGCGCTATCCATCGCGGGCTGGAGTCGAATTGCCATGCTACTAGAAAAATTAGGTGGTCGCGTTTGGCAAAAGTTACAACCGGTGACCAAACGCTTTATTCCAATCGACTCGCCCGCAAAGGCTATCGCGATAGGCGGTTTGTGGGGTTTTTTACCCTGCGGACTCATATACAGCGCCCTCACTTGGTCGGCCCTAAGCGGCAGCGCAATACAGTCGGCAATCCTGATGGCCTGCTTTGGTTTAGGTACAGCGCCAGCGGTAGTCAGCATCGGCAGCTTGAGCGGCGGTCTGCGCAGCACATTGAAAAAGCCCCTCACTCGCATAGGCCTTGCCGCCCTATTAATCTTGCTAGCGATCTACCCTTTATACACAATGGTTCAGCACCAGAGCCACCATCACTCGGCACACAATACTGAAAGCACCACGTAAGCCAATACTAAAAACAAAAAGCATGTCGAATAAGCCAGCACAGCCCCCCTCTCACCGAACATTCGGTAATGTTAACTACCGCGCCGCCATACAGTGCTTTTGATGAGAAAGCTTAGCGAGGAATTCCGCGACGTTAATTAATGTAAGTCGAAACAATACAACGACGTTTAAATTTAAAAGCAGTACTTACCCGCCGCTTTTAGCGCTAACCCGCGCAAATCAATGAATACCGACACTTCCCATAGATAAAGCCTTGCCCCGCGAGGTCCTGGCCAGACAAAAACAGGTATCGGCATCGTCTGCCTAGGAGGTCCAAGTTTTCTGACCATTAGTAATATACTTACCCCACCCGCGCGCCGCTCCCTCGACATCTACGTTTCTATCTAGCGAAGTTGGATGAAACTTTCTCCATCATTATTGAAAACCGACCATTTGGTCTGTACCCTGCTCGCAAGTTACAATCCACTTTTTCCGGGGTACACATGCAAAAGCTGCTCGATCGCCTTAATGATCTTTTTGAGCAAGTTCCAACGGCCGTCAGACCATATCGCTGGCTTATTACGCTTGTCTTTGTGGGCATATCTATATTGATGGCGACCGGCATTAACAAGCATTTCACCATCAATATGGCACCGGAATCATGGTACCCAAAAGGCGCCGATACCATTGTCATTCGCGACGCCTACCGGCGCTTATTCGGCAGCGACGACAATGTATATATCGTCTACCAACCCAAATCGGGCGATGTCTTTTCCGAACAGGCCTTACGCGATATTGCAGAGCTTCATCAAGACTTAGAAGACGCTAGCCTCCAAGCAGAGCCGAATGAATTATCGCGCATCGTAAAAATTGATAGCCTGTACAACGCGCGCTACCAGATTTCCGACGGCGACACCCTGATCTCCAAAAAACTCATTGGCGCAGATTTTCCCAACAGCGCTGAGGAGCGCGAGCAACGTCGCGCCATCGCGATCACACAAGAAAGTTTTTCGCGAATGTTTTTCTCTAATGACTTCCGTTACGGCGGTATCAGCTTAAAAACCAACATCGGCGCCGTCCCTAAGCAAACTCAAATCACGGATAACACCCAAAGTACCGATCTACTGCAAGAAGACGCCTTTGGCTTTGGCCTGGAAATAGACTCCCCGCTAGAGGTCGAAGCCAGTGCAGAAACCAATGAGGTGGAATTTGTCGGGGTTCAGCTAGACGAATACATGCATTTCGTGGCTGCGCTTCGCGAGGTTATCGACCAAGATAAATACTCAAATTTCGATTTTTATCTGGTCGGCAACGCCGTCACCATGGAATTTATCATGAACGGCGTCTTCGAAGCGGCCGGCTTAATACTGATGATGGTGTTGCTCATTGTCATATTACTTTGGGCCCTGTTCCGCTCATTAAGCGCGGTGCTTTGGTCCCTGTTGGTTGTGATTTTCGCTGGGTTTTGGGCTATCGGCGCAGGCGCGTGGCTAGGTGTCAGCTACACCACAATGATGACGTTAACGGTCATGCTGGTATTGGCGGTAGGCATCGCTAGCTGCGTTCACATCTTGAGCGCCTACACGCTATTCAGTCGCCAGGGCGCCGACCACCAGTACGCGATGACAAAGGCCTATCGCAAAACCGGCTTACCTATTCTACTCACCTCACTAACAACCGCCGTTGGCATGCTGTCGTTAACACTAACCGATATGCCGGTAATACAAGTCTTTGGCGCCACCTCTGCTATGGCTGTCATATTTTCGTTTATTTTAATCTTCACACTCCTACCCTGCGCACTGGACTTGTGGCACCCAAAACTACGCGGTTCACAACAGACCAAACAGCAGGGCAAGAAGCCATTAATAGATTTGCAGCCACTGATGATATGGATTGGCGACTTTACCGAGCGCAGAAGTAAAACCATTGTCATCAGCTATCTCGTCATTTTCATTGCCATGTGTATTGGCGCGATTAATTTAAAAATCGATTCCAACTCCGCCATGATGGCGAGAGAAGATACCCCGCTACGGCAGTCCTTAAAAATAGTAGATGAAGAAATGATGGGGGGCATGAGTTTAGAAGTGCTTACTCGTTTTGGCAGTGCAGACGCCTTAAAAGACCCGCGAGTGCTGAAAGCCGCCGATGAGCTACAAAGACACATTGCCGCCAACTACGCCGACAAAGTCATCAAAACCTTTTCACTGGCTAATGTGGTAAAAGACACCAACAGCGTACTGAACAATAACGACGAGCAGTACCGAGTCATACCAGACGATCCGCGCCTAACAGCGCAGCTTTTGTATATGTTCAACAATGCCAATCCGACCGATCGACGGGAAACCGTTAACGACGATTACAGCAGCAGCCATATCTCTATTATGTTGCGCAATGGCGGCACCTACGAATACACCGCTTTTTTCAAAGAACTTAAACAAGACATGGCACGAATATACGAACCGCTGCGGGCCGACTACCCCAATATGCGCGTCGAGCTTACCGGTACCTTTAATTTGGCGGTGGAGCTAATGGACCATATTGCCTGGACTCAGTTAAAGAGTTTTAGCTTTGTGTTAATCATTATCACCGTGCTCATGATCATAAGCTTGGGGTCTCCCCAGGCTGGCGCGATCTCGATGATTCCCAATATATTACCGGGGATTGTCACCTTCGGCTTAATGGGCTGGTTAGGCATTCCGCTAGACGGCGACACCTTGATTGTTGCCCCTATTATCATCGGCATTGCCGTAGACGACACTATTCACTTCCTGACCCACTATCGGGCGTCATGGATAGAACACGGCGACGTCGGTATCGCGGTACGCCAAACCCTCAGCGAAGTCGGTCAAGCGGTTGCCTTTACCAGCCTTGTCCTGGGGCTTGGCTTTGCCATTCTTATTTTTGCCAGTTACCTCGGGCTCGCCAAGCCCGGCTTGTTTGGCTCATTAGCTATTTTGGTAGCGCTGCTATCAGACTTACTTTTCCTACCGGCACTGATGCACTGGCTAAAACCCAATATGGGTAGAGATAAAGTCCTTAAGCTGGCAAATGAGCAAGCAGCAACGAGCTAAATTCGTAAAGACAAAGCCACAATACACTCACGCTGGAATAACGAATAAACAGGTGAAAACATGAAGAAATTAGCACTATTAAGCACTGCCGCGAGCATCGCTTTACTGAACTTAGCGCTGAATAGCGCCGCGCTAGCCAACGAGGATAACGCCCAGCTCATCATGGAAAAAATGGACGAGCAACAGCGCCTGGTTTCCGACGGTAGCCTCACTCGCTCACAATTATCTACCTGTAAATTCGGGCAGAAAGATAAACAGATCAACTGTGTTGAAACACCGCGTGTAAAAGTACTCGAGTCGGTTTCAAAGCAGTACGGCCCCGATAAGAAAGATAGCAAGGGCGTCTCTATTTTACTTGAACCCGCCAGTGAGCGCGGCATCGGCATGCTGACTTACAACTACGACGATCCCGGTCGTGACACCGAATCCTGGCTCTATCTATCGGCACTGGGTAAGGTAAAACGCATGGCCAGCGGCACCGGTGAAGACAGCGAGCCAGTTTCCGTATTCGGTTCAGAGTTCACCACCGAAGATATGGAAAGCGGTAACACCAACGAATACGATTACAAAATCTTACAGCAAGGTCCCTTCGGTGATCGCGAAGTGTGGGTAATAGAGGCCATACCCAAACCCGTGCGCGCGGTAAAAACAGAATACAGCAAGCTACTCTATTGGGTAGACAAAGAACGCTACACCTTGCTCAAGGCCCAGACCTATGACAAGCGCGGCAAGCCCTATAAGCAACTCACATTTAAAAACATAGAAAAAATTAATGCCCTGTGGATTGCTCGCGATGTGACATTGATAAATCTACAATCACAGCGACTATCAAATATGAAAACCGAGGCAATCACGACCAATGTCGCCGTCGAAGACGAGTTTCTTACTCAGCGCACGCTGACCGACTTTGCTTACCGTGAAAAAACCCTGGAAGCACTGCGTAAGTATTTCCAATAATGAAATACAGAAACCGTATTTTAGCGCTGGGTTTTTGCTGTGCTAGCACACTCGTCGCCGCCAGTGATGATTTATTAGCTACCGATGATTTTGCATTTGATACCAGTGAAATAGAAGTATCAAAGCCGCATTGGACGGATGGTTTCAAAACCACCTTGGAACACAGCCACACCCAAATTCCCGCCGAACCGAGCCGCGAGCAAAGCAGTGTGCGGCTAGAGTACGAAAGCAATATCGCCGATGGTTGGTATGCAAAACTGGATACGCGCTACCGCTACTTTTGGGACAAAGACGACCTTGCCGAAGCCCGTGGCGATGCTTATGGACGCAACAAATTACAGCGCGCCTGGCTGCAATATAGTCGAGGCGCCTGCACCGCCACCGCAGGCAGACAAACCTTAATCTGGGGAACCGTCGAAGGCACTTTTGTCACCGACATTGTCACCCCCTTCGACTACACCGAGCAGTTGCTAACAGAGTACGGCAATGTGCGATTAGCCCAAGATATGCTGGTCGGCGAATGTTTTGTTGCGAATGCGCAAATACAAGCGTTTTACACCCCAGAAGCGGAAACGGATATTTTTCAACACCACCCTTTAAGCTTCACCATAGCGCCAACCGTACCCGCTATTCATCTCGACCAAGACGCAAAGGAAGAATGGGGATTGCGTTATAAATGGCAGGGCGGACGCTATGATATAAGCCTGATGTATGCCCAGCTCTACGACAATACGGCAACGCCTGTCATTAACAATAATAGCGGCAGCACCCTTAACGATGATGACGCTAACTATCTGCCGGAAATTATCGCATCGCTGATGAACACCGGAAGTCTGCCCCCAGGTCTCAGTGTCGAAGCAGAACTCGCTAAGTTCGACCTCGTAGGTGTCGCCAGTACCATCGCTGTCGGTCGACTGCTGCTTAAGGCCGAAGCCGCTTTCCGAGACAATCAATTACTGCGGTTTAGCACGGAGCGAACCGAGCGCTACGATGCAGCCTTAGGTTTTGAATACACCACCAGCGACAACCATATATTCAATGGCGGTGTGTGGGCGACGCACCTTAAAAACGATAAACTCAAACAAAGAGATATTCAGGTCATAACCATGGGCTGGCGCCACAGCTATTTAAATGACAACCTCGTGATGAGCGTGCTGGGAAACTGGGCGTCGAACCCCCGCTTCGCCACCGCGACGATACTGGCCGAGTACCAATGGAGTGATTATTGGAGCAGCGCTTTTGCGCTAAGCCTCGCCGACTTGGACGAGTCAAGCAAAGACCTTCCTGTCGCTTCCGCTGAAAAAGCCGCGACATTAAGTATTAAATATGAATTCTGACGAACGTAGACAAAAAATAGTCATTGCCGCCATCGAGGTCTTATTGGAAAAAGGCGTCGCGGCCAGTCGCATGAACGATTTTGTCAGCGCCTCGGGCTTGAGCAAAGGCGGTGTTTACCACCATTTTGATAGCAAAGAAAACCTGTTGATAGGCGTGCTCGAACATCTCATGGGCAACGTCCTTGATCCAGTCAATATGCAAATTGACGCGAATGAATCTGCCTGTCTGCAACTTCAGAGGATGATCATCAGCCGGGAAGATGTGATAGCGGAAATGAGTGCTTACAATCAAATTTTTCTAGATTTTTTTGTCCAAGCCCGATCATTTCCCATTTTCAAAGAACGCATTAATTCACAATACGCTATTGCCCACACTCACATTGCAAACCTAATTCGGCTGGGCATCAAACAGGGCGAGTTTGACCAAGACACCGATGCAGATGGCATCGCCGCAGGTTTGCGAGGTATTTTCGATGGCATCGGTATCGCATTGTCCATCGCACCGGAGAAAATCAATTTTCCTCACTCTGCTATTCAAAGTGCGCTGGCATTAATACGCGGGATTACTAAATAACGACGCACCGATACTTACCTAGCCGCGACCGCCCATTTGTATCCAGCGCTCTTCAGTCATCCATGTATATTCCAAAAAATGTCCAAGCAAGGCGCGAGCATCCAGGTAAATAAATTTGAGTGCGTCACTGCCACCCTCTAGTACAACTGGGAATGGCTGTTGATCTACCCGCTGACGAAACTCTTCCCAATCATTTACTCGCATGCAAATGTGATGAAATTGCGGCCGACCATCATCTTGCAATGCATCCACATACAATTCGACATCACCACCAATCGGTTGAATGATCTCGTATTGCAAATCATCTACCCAAATCAATGCTAATTTAGTACTAATACTGCCTTGACCTTTTGGCGTCCAGACATCGACCGTCACTTCAGTCTGGATAAGTTTACGAATGTTAGAACAGGCCTGAACCTCGGCTATCGCCTGGTCATTATTTCGCGTCACATAGGCATTTTGAAAGTGTTTTCCTTCTAACATTGAAGCCCTCCGCTTTTAAATATTTACAGGCAGTGTATTTTAAAGACGCCGTTTTGCTAAGCGTCTAAGTTCTGGTCGACGCACGATACTACTGCCGGTCATAGGCAATTCGATTTTGCTAAAAAAACAGGACCTGCCTTGCAAGCTCGCGACTAGCCAGAAAATCATTATCGTAGAACCGTAATTCTTTTTTTATGCGCTTCACGGTTTATGGCTTGCGAGGTTAGATGAGAGGCAAAGCCTAGGGCACCTCTGATTAATTCGGTAATGTCTCAGCGGAGCCTCTGGCGTACACTGGCAAGTGGTGCGGCACTCCGACGCGGCACGAAGATTAAGGCTGGTTGTCCTTAATGAGAGTCGCAACGCTGTCCAGTGTGCGCCAGAGGCCCGCCCTTCGGGGCATAGCCGAATTAATCAGAGGTGCCCTAGTATAAAAAGCGAACGGTGAGAAATCCCAAACACCTAGTTCAGCGACGTTTAACTGGATGCCTATTATTGAGAACGCAAAATGGGATGCGGTTCAAACCTGTGTTGCGATGGACTGCTGATAAGCAGCGAGAGTAATGGTGTTGGAGCGAAGGCGTTTAGCCCAAGGTCGGCTACTTTACGAGAAGCCCACCAATCATCTGTGTCACGACCTCTATAGCTTCAGCTCGCACTTTGTCGGAGTTGCCGGACCGCCCTGCTGTGATCGCGGCGTCGGTCAACGTTGCATGGATCACACTACTCACCAGCCCTGCATTGTTGGTCTTGAGCATGTCTGCGGCGATAAGTGCCTCAACGCTGTCACGTACAATTGCGAGAGTATTTTTCTCCTCGATCTCGCGCCAACGTGTCCAGCCCAGAACGCCGATAACTTCGTGCAGCGGAACCAGCGGCAACGCGGTTAGACGACTGAAATCGAAAAATGCCTCGCACTGAGCAAGCACGCGTTTCCAGACATCGCTTTCCTCGGCGCTGGCATTTGAAACTAAGCGCGTTAGCTCTACGCACTGCTGCTCGAATATCGCCGCATAAATCTCAGTCTTGTTGCTGAAGTGATGGTAGATAGCCCCCTTGGTCAGCCGTGCTTCACCGGCGATTTGATCAAGCGAAGTGGCTTGAAAGCCATGCAACGTAAACAGACGGCGCGCCTCTTTCATTAAGGCTGCCCGTGTCTGCGCGGCATATTCTTGACGTCTACTTGTATTTGACATACCGATAGAATACAGCATACTTCAGGTATGTGAAATTTTAATCCGGTAAAAAACATGAACAATCAAGCACCCACGGACGAAGACGTCCAACTGAAATGCGAAGACGGCACATATCTTGACGCCAACATATCACGGCCGGCAGCGGGTATGCCGTTACACGGCAGCGTTGTTATTGCCGGTGCTTTAGGCGTGCCGCGACGCTTTTATCAGGCACTTGCTAATTTTCTTAGCTCAAACGGATATGCGGTTTTACGCTTTGACTATCGGGGGATCGAGGGCTCCGGACCGAGTCAACGCGGTCGAGATGTCCGGCTGTATGACTGGGGGCGATACGACATTGATGCGGCCCTAGCCGCCGGCCAGAAGTTGAGTTCTGATCGACATTTCATGATTGGCCACAGTTGTGGTGGGCAATTACTCGGACTGGCCCCGAGTGCCGCTCACCTTGACGGTGCGATTTTTGTCGCTTCAACTTTAGCTAATCCGGACTTGTATCCAGCGCCGGCCCGCTATGGGCTGCGCATGATGTGGAATGCAATCATCCCGCTAGTTTCATTCGGGAGAGACAGGTTTCCCGCTCGCCGCCTAGGGTTTTCGAACGTCGACATACCCTCCGGAGTCATGAGCGAGTGGGCTCGCTGGGCGCGAGGGGATGCTTATCTATTTTCGCAGCGATTTGGCTTAGATTTATCTAGATATAGCGCGCTCAATATTCCGCTGCTTTCGTTTAGCTTTGAAGACGACGGCTATGCTTCAGTGGCTGCGATTAGCGGTTTACTCGACAAATTCCCCACCTGTGTAGTGGAGAATAGATACTTTGCTAGGGGTGAACTGCCTATTGGAAAAATTGGCCATTTTGGTTTTTTTCGCGACAAAGCTAAAGAGACCCTGTGGCAACAAACATTGGATTGGTTATGGCTAGAATCCAACCCGCAGAAGGTCGTTGCAGCGCATGAAAACGCAAGCACGCCATCGGCCGACCAAACCCCATAAGATTGTTAAGATTAATGATACGTAGATAACTGCTAGGCTCGTTTGGATCTGGCACAGATTTACTGCTTGTACTTGGCGCTAAAGCCAGTCGAATTTAATGATTAAAACAGCGTTCGTCTTCTGATGATTGACCTCGTCATCATCAGAAACCCTGCAGCGTACAATCGACCCTCAAATCTAATACTAAGTAAAAAGGCATCGTCGAAGCCAACTACCGCTTTTTTAATCCTGAAATTTACACGCTATTCGTCATAAGCCAAATATCCCACTGAACATATTTGCGTCGCCCACGAGGCTTGCGCTATGTCACAAGACACGGAATACAACCTGTCGCACCTGCCTATACCACATCCAACTCACATAAATGAACGTATTGACTAAATAGTCAACTAAACCATATCCCCCGAGGAGAGACTCATGAAACGAATGATCCCCGCACTGCTGCTCGCCGGCGTGGCCGGCACTAGCTGGGCCCAGATTCCACTTGGCTCACTCGGCAGCGCCCTCAGCCCGAATATCTTGCTCAGCAGCTTTAACAATATTGACGATGCGACAAATGCGCTTGTTAGCGGAGACGGCTATCGAGGGGATGGCATGCGGGGAGCCGCACTGGCTGCGCTAAATCCCGAGGGCACAGAAGGTGGCAATGTGACCCAGGGCTTCAACAACGGAAACCCCGCACTTCAGGGCTTTGCAGTGAAATTAGCCAATGGCACTCCCGTCTCGCCTCTAGCTGACGCGTATGTAATGGGTACCGACATGGTTTACGATATTCTGCTCCCGGCCTATCTGCAGATGGACGGCCCGACCGCTATGCTGGTCGCAGCGGGTGAACCGCTCACCCGTCCGCTTTACGACGCGCTAATGGGCGCCATGTTCAGCATTGACTTGAACTTCGAAGGGAGCGGCCTGCCAAGCCTAGGTACGGGAAGCCCACTTGACGGACTACCGCAGTAGCTCCGCGAGCTGACTAGTGGTGCGCTGACTTCCAGCCGCCCCATATCTCCGCCCTGCATACCTTTCTGCGCGCTCGTACCCCAAATCACATCGTCAACGTCGGCGGTTTTAAAATCATTCCGCTCTTGTAGAGCCTTAAGGACTGTCGCGGCTAAATGCTGGGGGTGCATACCTGACAAGGCACCCTTGCCTGGCTTACCACCGCCACACGGGGTTCGAACTGCATCAATAATGAAGGCTTCAGACATTGCAAACTCCAATAATTTTTCTTCTCGTGTTATCTGGGTCTAAACTATGTCCGAGTATAACGCGAAAATTTCAATTGTTCGACACTGTTGTTTAATAGAAACGAATTCCCGCAGATAATCAGGCGCCCAAAAGTGACGGTAACGGCGCTGATCTGCTACCATTCGCGCAACACGCCACTCAAGATATTGCGACATGCCAGAAGACAAAAAAGCGGGTGCCGCCGCCCCCGCCAATAAGCGCAAATACCACAGCCCGCTGCGAGAAAAGCAGCGCGAGGCAACCAGAGAGAAAATTATAGATGCGGGGTCTGAGCTAGTTCACAGCATGCCGAGCTGGGACTGGCGAAATCTGAATGCCGAGGTCGTTGGTAAACATGCAGGGGTAAGCGAGCGCACCGTACACCGCCACTTTGCCAACGAGCGCAGCCTGCGCACAGCGGTCTTACAGCGCCTCGTTGAAGAATCCAATATCAATATCGAACGCCTGGAGCTCAGCGACTTTGGCCGCACAGTCGGCACCCTGCTTCGCTACCTGCAGTCATTTTCGGTGGCAAGTACCTCGGCGTCTGACCCCCTCATGGACGACATCGACCGCTACCGAACCAATGCCTTGCTCCACGCCGTTGTTCGCGCGACCCCCGGCTGGGAAACCCATCGCCAGGAAAATGCCGCAGCGCTGCTAGATATTCTCTGGCAATCCCAGCTTCAAGAGCGACTTACCCAAGTCTGGGGCTTTGATGGTGATCGCACGGTGCATTTAATTACATGGCTTTTCGACTTAATGGACGACGCCATCAAGCATAATCGCAGCCCCGATATCGGCCCGAATAGTTGATTTTTATTTATTAGTTAAGCAGGCGCGCTGGCGATTCTATTAAAAAGTACAAGACATCAGTCACCTCAAAATCAAGGCAACCAGCACCGGCACTTAAAACAGTGCCGGTCGCTCAGAGGAGCGCGCTCAGAATTTCTCTATTGCGCATCACCTCGCTATATTTTTGTACTCATTAGCTTGCTACTGGCTGAAAAGCCGAATTTCTCATACAAGCCATGAGCGTCATCCGTAACGAGAAATTGAAACTTGGAACACCAGCGTGGATCGTTAACTATCACCCCGAACATCCACTTCCCTACACCCAGAGCGCGGTGATCAGGATGGATAATTAAATCCGCGATATAGGCAACCGACGCAAAATCAGTCACTACTCGTGCAAAGCCTACTTGGGTGGCTCCGCAAAAGAGGGAAAAGCAAACGCTATTCGCTATGGATACATTTATGGTCTCCAAGCTTCTTTCGCCAGCCCAATATGATGACCTTAAAAGTGACTCTACTTGATCAATTTGAATTGAGCTGCGATCGTCACTTAGTCGATAATTTCCGTGTTGGTAGTTCATAACATCCTTGAAATATAAGATTTTGACTTGGGGTGCCGAGCACCGTCACCCCAGCACAATTTTTTTAAATACGCTTTGATACTGGGAATTAGACATAACAACTCTACAAACAGCGTTTTTAATCCTGGGCCGACAAAGACCGCTTATTCCCATCAATCCCCTTGCGATACTCACTCGGTGTTATCCCCATCCAGTCCTTGAAAGCACGGCTAAAGGCGCTTTGCTCGGAATAACCCAAGAGCATGGCAATATCCGCGTAGGAAAGTGATTCGTCTTGTAGATATTTTTTTGCGAGACGCCGCCTAAGCCCTGCAAGAATACCTCGGTAGTTATAGCCCTCGGCTTCCAGCAGTCGATAAAAGCTGCGCAATGGGAAAGCCATTCTATCGGCCACGGTTTTGGCGGAACAGTCACCGTCCGTCATGGCCATCAAGATGGTTTGTTGCAGACTTTCGAAAAACGCCTCAAAACTATCGGTGTGATTCCCCCGCCCCGCGTCCAACATAGCCTCCGCCTGTCGGTCGAAGATCTTGCGCATATAGGGGTCGCTGCTGGAGATCGTCATCCACATGATATTGGCTGGGAGATCGACTACCAGGCCATCGGTATTGAACTCGACCGGGCACTGAAACAGTGTTTCATATAGCGCCACATCCTCCGGCTCGGGAAAGGGTAAACCCACCCTCTTGGGCGGAACGGCTTTACCGATCAAGTTCTGGTAGAGGCGAATAAATATCGCAACGCTGAATTCATAGGAGAAAGACGTCTCCACATCTTGCAGCGGCCAGCGGTGACGAATGACATCACTACTCACTTCCACCTTAGTGCTGAGTGCCGACAGTACAAGAGTCTGAAAACGGCCGTAGCGTGTCAGCGCCTGGCCAAGCGTGCTGCATGAAGTAAGCAGATAGCCGACGATGCCAAAGTCTTTAGGCTCCGCCATTTGTCCAATGCGCACACCAAGCGCAGACACCGGATCTAGTCGATGGATGTCCGCCAGCAGCTGATCAAATTCGCGGTTCTCCATTTGCGGGCTGGACCGAAAGCCCGCTAGACGGGATTGCAAATCGGCTGCATACAATTTTCTTGCGGCGATATATCGCTGCAAAACGCCGGTAAAACTTGAAGGAATCACTGCAGAAGTTGGCATGTGATTGAGTATTCGACGCTTGGCACAAAATGTCAACGGCGACCAATCTGTCAATACTTCGCCCCACCGATTACCTAGTATCCCCTTTGCAATCCACCGTCCCCAAAAACCGGCACACCCGCAATAAATGAGGCATTCAAACCATGACGTATGTTGTCACCTCGGCCTGCATTGACCACAAACACACCATTTGCGTGGACGTCTGTCCGGTTGACGCCTTCCGTCAAGGGCAAGACATGCTCTTCATCGACCCCGAGGCCTGTATCGACTGCAATGCCTGCCTGACGGAATGCCCCGAGCGCGCCATCTTTCCGGAAAGTGCCGTACCCCAAGACCAGCAGCAATACATCGCCCTGAATGCAGCAAAAGCGCAGGAACTACCGGTCATCCTGGAAAGTGTTCTCCAACAGGCCGCAGAGAGTGCCAACTCAGAAATGGCTGGCCGCTTCGCGGTAGTCGGCGCCGGCCCCTCCGGCTTTTACACCGCCGAAGCGATTCTGAAAAACCTGCCTTCGGCCACCGTGGATATGTTTGAAAAACTGCCCACACCATTTGGCTTGGTCCGCTATGGCGTAGCCCCGGACCACCCGCGAATAAAATCGGTAAGCGCGGGGTTTGAACGCATTGCAGAAAATCCGCAAGTTCGCTTTTTCGGCAACGTCAGCGTCGGGCAAGACATCTCCACCGATGAACTGAAATCTCTCTACCACTCAGTGGTGTACGCCACCGGCGGATCAAAGAGTCGGCCCTTAAGTATTCCCGGAGCAGACGCCACCAATATATTCGGCTCCTCGGAATTTGTGGGTTGGTACAACGGCCACCCTGAGCATCAATCCCTGGCACCGGATCTATCCGCCGAGTGCGTCGCCGTTATTGGCGCCGGCAACGTCGCGCTGGATATCGCCCGCATACTGATACTGCCCTATTCGGATCTCGCCAAAACCGATATCGCCGACCAATCGCTTATGGCCTTGCGCGAAAGCGCGGTGAAGGAAGTGTGTGTACTGGCCCGTCGCGGCGCCGCACAAGCCGCATTTACACCCAAAGAACTGGAACAGCTGATCGACATTGAGAATCTCGACCTGATCGTCAACCCAACAGACCTAGAGCTAGATGCCGACTCTCTGGCTGAGCTAGACAAACCCGAACACAGCGAAGCCAGGCAGAATGTCGCGCTACTGCAGAAGATTGCCCAACGCCCGCTGAGCAAAGACCCCGCGACGAAACGTATACGCTTTCTATTTTTGACTAGCCCCACCGCCATTACCGAAACCAACGGCGTTCGCCAACTGCATACGGTGCGTAACCGCCTTGAACGAGTAGGCAACAAAATCAATGCAGTAGCGACCTACCAAGAACAGGCGCTGGAAGTAGGCCTAATCATCAACGCCACCGGCTACAGCGGCGAAGCGATTCCAGGCCTGCCATTTGATGAACAGCGCGGTGTTATCCGCAATGAACACGCTAGCATCAACCCGACTGAAGCAAAGGAATATGTAGCCGGATGGATCAAGCGCGGCGCCAGCGGCGTGATCGGCTCCAATAAGCAGTGCGCAACGGAAACCGTCGGCCAGCTTATCGCCGCGCTGCCCGAAAACCCCGTCACTATTGAGCAAGATGTAGAGACGCTTCTCACCGAGCGTGGCGTTGAATTTATCTCCTACCCAGACTGGCAACTGCTAGATGCTCACGAGCAAGCCCGTGGCCGCGAACAGGGCCGCCCACGCCGCAAAGAAACCGACGTTGCCACCATGCTTCGCATCATCAGCGATGCGCGCACAGCGGCGATGGCGTCGTCTGACGAGCAAGCCAAACTCCCGGTGGAAACCCACTACCGCACCTGCACCTTGTGCGAAGCTATGTGCGGCGTTGAAATCAAATATCAGGGCAGCAAAATCATCGCGATCTCTGGCGACGATAAAGACCAACACAGCTGGGGCCACATCTGCCCCAAGGGTTATGCACTGCAAGATCTGCACAACGACCCGGATCGCCTCAAGAAACCGCTACGCAAAGTTGATGGCCAGTGGCTGGAAGTGTCGTGGGAAGAAGCGCTAGACGCGGCCGCGGAAGGCCTCGCCAAAGTACAAAAACGCCACGGCAACGACGCCGTTGCCGGATACTGGGGCAACCCCACCTCGCACAACCTTGGTCTGTTGATGTCGACCAACAAGCTGCGCAAGGCACTCAACTCCCGCAATATGTTTACCGCTGCCTCGCTGGATCAAATGCCACATCAGCTTTGCTCGTATCTGATGTTTGGTCACGGCCAAGTCTTCACGATTCCCGACGTCGACCACACCCACTACATGCTAATGCTCGGCGCCAACCCTGCGGCGTCCAACGGCAGTTTGATGTCTGGTGGCGATATACTGAAACGCCTCGAAGGCATTCACGCCCGAGGTGGCAAGCTGGTTCTCATCGACCCACGCCGAAACGAAACCGCGCGCTACGCGCAGGAACACCACTTTATTCGCCCCACTACCGATGCCTTCTTCCTAGTGGGCCTGATCCAGCAAGTGATTAAAAAGCAGCTCTGCGATCCGGGCCACCTGCGCGACATGCTCGACCACTGGGAAGGCATGCTAGAGACCTTCGAGCTATTCCCCCTAAGCGAAATCGAAGCGCTCACCGGCATCCCCGCCGCTGAGATAGAACGTATTGCCGAGGAATTCGCCACCGCCGAAAGCGCTATCTGCTATGGCCGCATGGGGATTTCCGCGCAGGCCTTTGGTGGCCTAAATCACTACCTGATCAATATTCTCAACATCATCACCGGCAACCTCGATAGGCGCGGCGGCATGATGTTTACCACCCCAGCGGTAGACACCGCCGTCAGAGCGAGTCAGGCCGGCAGCTTTGCCACCTACCACAGCCGCGTGCGCGGGCTGCCGGAGTTCAACCGCGAACTCCCAGTCACCGCAATGGCGGAGGAAATGCTCACTCCCGGTGAAGGCCAGGTGAAAGGCTTTATCTGTATTGCCGGTAACCCCGGCCTCTCTACACCGAACGGGCGCATGCTCGAACAGGGCCTCGAACAAATCGACTTTATGGTCTCGCTGGATTTCTACCTCAACGAAACCTCCCGCCATGCCGATGTTATTCTGCCGCCCACCGGGCCGCTGGAACACGAACAATTCGACATGGTGTTCAACCTTCTTTCCGTACACAACGTGGCCAAATTTTCCGAGCCGCTGTTTCCCCATGAAGAAGGCACCCTTTCCGACTGGGAAATTATGAGCGGCTTGATCGATCGCTTGAACATGATAAAAACTGGCCGAGAACCCAAAGCGCCCATGTCCTTATCCCAAATGCTAGACGGCGCATTGCGTGCTGGCCCCTACGCGAACGGCTACGATGAATACAATGGCGACGAAGTGACTCATCAAAGCGAAGGACTAACGCTAGAGAAACTAAAGACCTACCCCCACGGCGTGAACCTCGGCCCGTTACAACCCCGGTTTCCCGACTTTCTGTTCACCGCCGACCGAAAAATCCACACCATGCCCGCGCCCTTCATCAAAGACCTGGAACGCTTAAAGGCTTACGCTGAAGAATTAAAAGCCGAACCTGCGCTCAAGTTAATCGGACGCCGCGACCTTCGCACCAACAACTCGTGGATGCATAACAGCCAACGTCTGGTGAAGGGCAAAGACCGCTGTGGATTGTTTGTACACCCCACTGACGCAAAAGCCCTAAACCTGAGCAACGGCAGCAAAGCGAATATCCGTTCGCGGGTGGGCGAGCTACAAGTCGTTGTAGAAGTCACCGATTCCGTCATGCCCGGTTCAGTGTGCTTGCCGCATGGCTGGGGTCATAATCTGGAAGGGGTTCAGTTGCGGGTTGCTCATACCAATCCGGGCATCAACAAAAATGACCTGACTGATGATCGCTATATTGATGTGCTTTCAGGGAATGCGGCGTTGAATGGAGTACCTGTGGTTGTGGAGGCAATATAGCTTCTATCAAGCTGGATACAATAAACCGGCGGCACGGACAAAGTTAAATCGCAAAAGTTAAACACCGGATTTAACCATATACCTAATTTTAGTGGCTTTCTCAAAATGATCTAGCTTATGAATTTCAATCCACCAACGAGCAGCCTCCATTAGCACCTCAGCTTGGTCGTTCTTATTTTTGAAGAAAGCATAAAAAGAGAGACCCACCTCCGGCCCTTTCTTAATAATCTTCTGATCACACACGTCAATGATCTTAATTCTAAGCTCTTCCCGCAAAATCACTATTCCTTAAATTATGCTGACTATATAACGCCGCCAATACGCGCAGCGCTTCAGACGTCGTACTCGTCGTGGCGACGAATCCATGCATACGGTTCAGTCTGCGGCCAGCCTTCGGGGGAATCTTCCCAAGTCTCTTGGCGACCAAACGGAGTCAAGTCCAGATAAGTCCAGAGGCTGCCCAGATATTCCACACCCCGCGCGCCACTATAATAGCTTCGATAAATGTCATTGCCGTCGCGAATAAAAACACTAACACCGTGCCTCTCGCCTTTATCTGTTGTTGCACCAAAGTCGAAATTGAAGTCGCTATCGTAAGACGAATACCATGGCAGACTAGTAGTCCACCCCATCCGCGACCGGTACTGCTCGAGCTTTTCCCTGGGCGCACGTGACACCAAAACCAAGGAGGTATCGCGGGCATGCAAATGCGCCGGATGAGTCATGGCGTCTATAACCCAGGAGCAACCGCCACAGCCCGCATCCCAATCGGGGGCAAACATAAAATGATACACAATGAGCTGGCGGCGCCCTTCAAACAAATCGATTAAGGCCGTTTTGCCGTGTTCGCCCTCTAAGGTATATTGCTTAGTCACCTTTACCATTGGCAACTTCCTGCGCTCGGCGCTCAAGGCATCCCTCGCGCGAGTGAGCTCTTTTTCTTTTATCAGAAGTTGGTCCAGCGCTACTCTCCATTCATCTGAAGACACAACGTCCGGCAGATTTTTTCTTGTCATTAGCTGATTCTCCTATGTGTTCAATGTGAGTGCGAACTGGACTCGCAGGTAATCGCGGTGCTGTATCGAAAGCAAAACCGCAATTAGCCGTCACTGTATTTGACCATACTATGCGTTTTATTCGGGCAGTAGCTGTGGGTTCCAGACTACTTCCCATAAATGCCCATCGGGGTCTTGAAAATATCCTGCGTAACCACCCCAGAAAGTATCTTTTGCTGGTTTTAGTATGACCGCACCGGCAGCTTCGGCTTGCGCCATGACCTCATCAACCTCTGTCTTCGACATGACGTTGTGACCAAGAGAAAGCTCGGTGGTACTCGGAGCTGCCAACGTTACACCGGCATCATGCGCCAGGCTCGCTCTGGGCCAAAGTGCCAGCTTGAGTCCAGCACCTAGATCAAAAAACGCCACCGCACCGTACTCAAACTCTTCGCCGACAATCCCTTCCGTCGGGAGTCCTAAGCCGTCTCGATAAAAACCAACTGCCCTCGCTAAGTCATCTACGCCAAGGGTGATGACAGAAATTCGAGGTTTCATTATCGCTCTCTCCTAAATGGATAACGCCGCGCGCGGGGCCGCAGTGAACTGCAAGGCAACAGAGATGAAGGCACAGCACTTACCATCGTTTGTCACGCATGTTCAGTGCTGCGAGCCGTTAGCTGTGAATGGCGTATAAGCAGGTAGAGTGCAAAACCCACAGCCACACCAGGAATAACGCCTAACACCAGGCAAACCCAACCATGCTTGACCGCATGATTAGATGCCTCAAACCAAACCCAAATAGCGAGGACAAACCAACAGAAAAAAACATCAGTTGAATACCCTGCGGCAAATGGATTTACAAAACCCGCCGCAAACGCAGCTATGATGTTAGGGCTTTCAATCAGCGGAGGAATGACCAAAAAACAGAAAATAATTGTAAATAGTACGGCGGCTAAAAAGAGACCAGCCTTGAACACTCTATCACTCATAATATGGGTCTCACTGGATGAAATGAATAGCGCTTTGCTATGCATTAATGACATTAAATACCGCACTCGCTCTTGCTATGCGTTTTGAATCTACAAAGAAGTAGCTGTTGGCAAAAGCCATATTTCTACCCACTTTCTGTACGTCTACCTCAATCTCAATCCAGTCACCTAACTTTGCGGAACCTGCATAATCTACATTTAGGCTTGCGGTGACCATAGGCACTGGTTCCTTGCCATTGAAGGCCGCATTATATCCAAGCGCAATATCTGCAAGACTGCTAAACACGCCGCCATGAACCAAATCTCTAGCATTACAATGCTTCTTCTCCGCTCTCAGACCAATGATCAATCCAGACTCTGACTTTTTATTATAGATAGGACCAAGTAAATCCAGATAGGGACTACTTCTAAAAATTGGCTCAAAACCGTCTGGAACATTGCTCATATTTTTATCCTTAGAGATGTATAATCCCGCACCAGAGGCGCCCAAATAGCCGCTGCGGCATTGATGTTGTGCTAGCTTAGCGATCTGTGGATAAGCCTAGCAACATAAAAGCCATCAGTCATGACCGCTTTGCTATACATTTAACTCTCGCTGTGCCTTTTTACTTAATGATGAACACGCCTTCCGATAAGACCAGCTAATCAACTCAGTTAAATACGCTGAATCGAAAGCACTAACATTAACAATTGTTACCCAATGAAAACGATGCATATATCTTGCCGGTTTTACACCAGGCTGATCCGTTAACTCCAAAAACCGTTCCGGTGATACCCGAATACTAAAACGCCACCGTTCAGGCTCGCTCGTTTTAAAGTAAGCAAAGTTTTTACCACGGACTTTGTAAGAAAGAATATTTGAAGGCTCACCTTTTTCTGAAAATGTCGCATCAGTAAAATTAACGCATAAGCTCTTTACATCAGATACATCCATAATATCTCCGAATACGTGTAACGCCTGAGTTCAAGAGCGCTTGAGGTCAGGCCTATTTTTGCGGCAGCATAAATGAGCAGCGGGAAAAACGTCCCTTGCAAGAATTTATTGGGCCAGAACTACACGAAACTAGGGACACCGACCAGAAAAAAGCGCGACGCAGCCCACAACTTCAATGTTTACGTTCTCTAATCGTTTGGCCAGCGCGCTTTCCAAGCCTTCAAGATCATCCTGATCGTTGGCAAAAATACCTTTCTTACTGTAGAGATCCATTAGCTTCCGCGCCGCCCAACTGCGTGGCACACCGCCCTGAAGAATCGTTGAGCCAAACACCTTACAGCCAGGCTTCATCAGTTTTTTCAGGTGGTCAAATGCAACTGCCTTTTCCGAGATTGATCCAGGCACACAATGGAACAGGTAGTTGATCCCAATAGAGTCGAATGGCTCCAGCTCATGGTCAATAGGCTCGAGAATATTTTGAATGTAGGTGTCAGGTTCGTATCTGGCAATACGTTTAGATGCAAACTCCAGGGTATTTGGATTCATATCCATGAGCCCGACGCGTGGTTGCTCCGACGGAAATTTACAGCGATCCGGAAAATAACCGGTGCCCACACCCACCTCCAAATGACTGTCGGAGATATTGTCGTTGTAGTGCTTCTCAATCCTTGACGATGGGCACTTCCAGATGAAGCTATTCGAGATACCTAAGACCACAATGTCGTAGACCAACAGCGTTCCCGGGGTATAGACGGCTTGCCCAGCCGTAACCTTTTGTTTAGATGGCTGTATCAACATTTCTACCTTGTTTTCCGCCCACATAAAGCGAGCGAGGTACGAGCCTCGCATTTGATACGCTTGTTAAATGCCATACTCGCGCTCTACTTTGGTTATTCTCACCCGGAAATTCGTGTACCACTCTTGCCGGTCTTTACTCTGCGCTTCCTGGTGCTCAGCATTCGCTTTCCATGCCTTAATAGATGCAATATCCGACCAGTAGGAAACGATGATACCAACCCCCTTCCGCGCAGATTCAACACCAAGGAAGCCTGGCTGTTTCGAGGTCAGATCTATCATTTTTGCCGCCATTTCCCGCACCCATTATCTCCGTCGGTGCGTTGCGACGTAAAAATCACTGCATAGTACGGGTGTTCTGGTTGAATGAACCGGACACTTTAATAAGAGACAATACCCGTCAATT